>CAZLII010000361.1:0-5304 GCA_964559065.1 uncultured Nitrospirales bacterium
GACAACTGGACGATCGGCGGATCGAGCAAGGTCGTCACCGCGACCTGGATCGGCCATGCGACGATGCTGCTGCAGATCGGCGGACTGCTCCCCGAATCGCTGCCGGAAGACGCGGCGGCCGCGCCGCATTACGCGCGCCTGTGCGCGATCCGCCGCGACACGCTGGATGGATTGCGCGGCCTGCCCCTGGAATGGCGACGCGTTGGCGTGCGGCCAAACAACAACCCGGAACGGCGGCTTTCGGGGTCCGCGCTGTTCATTGCGCGCACCGCGCGCGACGGACTGGTCGAGTCGCTCGAAAAGGTCTGGCGCGGCGATGCGACGCCGTTGCAGCGACGTCGCGCATTTGAAGCGCTTTTCCCCAAGGCGCTTGGTTTCTGGTCCGCCCATTGCACGTGGACCGGCAAGCGCATGGAGCGCGCCACCGCGCCCATTGGCGCTGGCCGGATGCGTTCCGTTATCGGCAATGTGTTTGTGCCGGCGGCATTGGCGCTGGCGCGGATGCGCCGGGATCAGTCCCGCGAGGAAAAGATTCTGACGTTCTTTCGCGCGCTGCCCCCCGAACCGGAGAACCATCTGACGCAGCGCATGATGCCCCGGCTTTTCCGGGATGACACCGCCGTGAAATCAAGTTTCCAGTTGCAGCAGGGGCTTTTGCAGATTCACCAGGACTGGTGCGCTTCCAATCCTTCGTGCACAAACTGTCCGCTTGCGCATTATCTTGAACCCGCATTGGATATTATTGCGGGGTCCGGGGCATCCTCCAAGTCAGACACAAGTGCGTAGAACGCATCCCTGGGTATCTTCAGCAGCAGCATCCCTTCGGATTCGATGCGTTCAGACGCATGGTCCGCGATTCGTTTCACCCCGTCGGTCAGTTGCGTGGAAGCGTAGCGAATAAAGATATTCAGCGTGAATTCATCCTCGATGCGGTCAGTAATCTCTATTATGTCGGCAAGTTCTGCAGTTTTATGAACTTGTTTCATGGAATAGACGATCACCTGGGGCGGGCGGTCCGCGATGGCGTGATCGGGGGAAAAGACGACATCGGCATAATCGGTGTGCGCACCGATGAAGCGGGCCGGTGCGATGTGGTCCTTGATTTGTTCACGATAGATTGCGGCGCGCGCCGGCGCCAGGGTCCACAGATAGCCCGCTGCACATGCCAGCGCCAGCGCGGCCACCCCCCACTCCAACGCCCCTTTCACCCCGGATGCGCGAATCCACACCGCCGCCAGCGCCGCGACAGCGGCGGGCAGCATCGCGAAGGGAATTGCCGCGATGGGAAGGGCGAATTTGAGCGCAGTGAACCCATGCAGAAAATAGGAGCAATGCTGCTGGAATATCAGCAGATAGATCAGGCATGGGGCCAAGCCAAGAAACCCCAGGGATGCGCATAGGGACAACGGCGAAGGTATTGGTTTTTTGCGCAGACGCAGGCCGACGATGACGCATGTGGAAACGACCACGGCAGCCAGCGTCACGCCGACCAAGGTCCGTCCCCAAGGGCCGTAGCCGTCCTTCATATGTTGCCACCAGAAGCGCGTGCCCGCGCCATATGCGCCGCCGAAGGAAAAGGCATCGTGGCCGCGCTGCACGGCATATTTGCGTTCCTCCCCCACACCTGCGCGCAGACGAAAGCGGCTTGCTATGTCTTCGAATGCGCCCAAGTGCCAGAGTTGCGCCGTGTAGAGCGCCAGCGCCAGCGCCGCCGGCGCCCAATAGCGAATTGCGCGTCCCATCCAGAGCAGCGGCCTGCGGCCAAAGTCGCCGCGCAGCGCGCGAACAGCCCATAGACACGCCGCTACAAAGACAAAAAGCCAGTCGGTGAACACACCCCAGAACTGTATGGCCGCCTGCAAGCCCTGCAAGCGTCGGCGCTGCGTCTTGCCCGATATGTTCCACAAGAGCAATTCCACCAGCAGGCTTGCCGCAAACGGCAGCATCACTGCCTGGTCGGAGAAATAGCCCATCTGGTGCTCATAAAACGGGGACGGCAGCCACAGATAGAGCGCCATCGGCGCGATGGCGAACAGGGTGGAGACGCCGGGGCACAGTTTCATTAGACGCGCCGCCCGATATGTCAGCATCCCCAGCGTGAGCGTTGTCATCAAATGAATGAAAAGACTGTAGCCCATCACCATGGCGGGCGTTGGATCTCGTCGCGACGCCTTGGCGAGAAGGTAGATCGGGATGATGGAACCGGGCGGAAAGGAGATGTACGGTTCTCGCGGCCCCAATGCATCCAATTCAATGGAATCGGGCGCCCAATACATCACAAATCGCAGCCGCCATGCGCCTTCCCGATGCCAGTTGGCCGCTGTGACGGCGGAACCGGCGGTCGTCCAGCCGGCCATGCTGAGGCCGGCATCGCCGAAGGCATGCGAGCGTTGCCAAACGCTGACGCCGAACAAGGCCGCCCCGATGAGTATGACCGCCACAGGCATGATCGCGCAGTTACGGTCTTTGGGGGTGCCGTCAGGAGGCATTGCCATCATGTTGCTCCGGAGTCTGTTGTTGCCACGCCGAATATGCCTTTTCAAAATCGTGTTTGTCTATCTTGTGCAGAATGTACCCCTCCTCCCGGACGGTTTCATGGCTGTGGCTGCTGATCAGTTCAAGGCCGGGATATGCCGTGTAATCCACATTCTCTTTCAGAAACAGGTTCACGACACATTCGCCGGAAACGTCTGTCAATCGTTCCCGGATTTGCTCGATGCTCCGTCCCTGATGCGTCACCTTCATGGAATAGACGTAGAAATGCCGGGGAATGTCTTCCTCCGGCGAAAAGACGACGTCGTGATAGCCGGTGTGCGCGCCAACAAATTGCGCCGCGCGCTGCATGTTGTGATCGAGTTCGCCGTACATCCGTTCGCGTTGCCAGCCCAGTGTGTGCAGGTACCACGCACACAGGATCGCGACTATCGGCAGGATTGCCGCGCCGAGCCGGATGCAGCGGTTGGCATCCCAGCGCAGGACGGCGCATATCAGCGTGACAAACGCTGCCGGAAAGAGGACGAACGGGATGATCGCCATCGCGGGGGCGAGTTTCAGTACGGAAAAAAAGTGGAACAGGAAAGAACTGTGGTTCTTGAAGACGTGGTAGTGCATCAGACAGGGGGCGAGCAGGAGGAAAGCCGTCAATACCGTCACCCGCATTTCATTGGGAATCGCCTTTTTGCGCAGCCGGGCAATGAGCAGCGCAAACAGACTCATGATTAATGCGGCGTACGCAGCGAGAAGGCTGACCTTGCCCGGCATCCCATAGGCCGCGGGGATGAAGGTTTCCCAGAAGCGCGTGCGCAGGCTGAAGGTGAAAAGCGTACTATAGAATACCTCGCGGGGAACCGGGCGCAATGCATTCAGGCCGCCGCCGTCCATGCCGGTGCGGTGGACGAAGCGCAGGGCCAACTGCTGAATCGCGCCGAGATGCCACAGTTGTAGGAAAAACAGCAGGATGGCCATGGTGGCGGGCGTCCAGAAGACCAGCGTTTTTCGGCACACAGCGCCGGGCTTGGTTCCCATTTCGCCGGAGACCAGCCGCACGAGCCAGACGCACAGCAGCACGAAGGCAAACAGCCAATCCGTGAACATGCCCCAGAAAGCGATGACCCCCTGAAGCAATGCCAATGTGCTTTGTTGTCGCTCATTGCGCGCTTCCGTGCGGAAAATCTCAACCAGAACGCACAGCGCAAAAGGCAATATGACGGCGGAGTCCGCGAAGTAGCCCATCTGGTGTTCGTAATAGGGCGAAGGGAGCCAGAGGTACAGGAATATGGGCAGGAGCGAATAGGGCAGGCTCAAGAGGATCGGATATCCCATTTTCTGAAGCAACAGAAACGCGAGCAGGCCGAGGGAGAAGGCGATTGCGGCCTGATTTGCCAGGTTGTAGCCCATGGTCATGGGGACCGTCGGGCCTTGGGCGCTGATTTTACCCAGGGCGTACAGCGGGAGGATGCATCCGGGGGGATAGGATATGTAGGGCGTGCGCGATGCGAGCGTGGGGTACTCGATGGAATCCGGTTCCCAATACATGACGAAGCGGAGTTTCCACGCGCCCTCGCGGTCCCAATGCCGCGCCATGAGCGTGCTGCCCGCGGTGAATGCGCCGGCCATGTCGCCGCCGGTCAGGCCGAAATGTGATGCACGCTGCCCCACGCTGACGCCGAAGGCCGCCAGTGTCGCCGCGATCAGCGCAATGACCGCCAAGGGGACAAGCCGGTTTTTTTTACGCTCTTCGCCCACAGAGATACCCGCGTAACGTTGGATTCAGTAATCATCAGGTTTAGTGCACCGCTATTGTACGTTGCGGGGATGAATTGTTTCGACCCGGTGTTTGATGATCAGAACTTGGAGAATGGTGTACTATTCGGGCCATTTCATCCCGGCCTTGAAAAGCGAAAGGATTGTAATGCCTCCGAAACGTCAGATGGCGCTGTACCTGGCGTCGGTGGTCTGCATGTCGGTCGCGGTCGGCATCAATGATTCCATCTTCAACAATTTCCTGGCGGACACGTTCCGCCTGACGGCGGACGCCCGGGGCTGGCTGGAATTTCCGAGGGAGTTCCCGGGGTTGATGGTGGTGGTCATGACCGGGGTCCTGTGCATGCTGCCCGTGACGCGCGTCGGGATGATCGGCGCACTGGGGCTTGCGGGCGGTCTGTTGGGCCTGGGACTCTTCGGCACGGAGTTCCTGCCGATGCTCGCCATGATGCTCCTGGCGAGCGCGGGCCTGCACCTGCTCCAGCCGGTCGGCGCGTCTGTTATTCTGGCGTTAAGCAGCGAAAACAATCGCGGTCGCCGCATGGGACAGGCCAGCGCGGTCGGCACCATCGGCGTAGTCATCGGCACCGGCGGCGTGTGGCTCTTTCTCGACAAAACGCATCCCGTCTATGCCAGTGCGTTTTTCATCGCCGCGATGATCGCCGCGCTGGGCGCCTTCTTCTACATGCTGATGCACATTCCCCACCTGCATCAACCGCGTTCGCGGATGGTGTACCGCAAGGAGTTCCGACTCTATTACCTGCTGGAGTTCCTGTTCGGCACGCGCAAACAGATATTCATCACCTTCGGGCCGTGGGTGCTCATCAAAATTTACGGGCTGCCCGCCTCGTCCATCGCGGGACTGCTCATGCTCGCGGCGATCATCGGCATCATCTTCAAGCCGCTTGCGGGCATGGTCATTGACTGGCTGGGCGAACGCTTTGTCATGGTCTTCGACGGCATCGTCCTCTGCGTGGTCTGTCTCGGCTACGGCTACGCCAAACACCTGACCGGCGACGCCGACACCGCCCGCCTCATCGC
>CAZLII010000362.1:0-5297 GCA_964559065.1 uncultured Nitrospirales bacterium
GGTGACCGGGTGCAGGTGACCTCCGAGACGGGCGGGTGAGAATCAACGATAGTTCCGCGACAAGGTGGACCAGGCCAAGCAGGATTTGCCTGCGGATGCGGAGGACCCGCAGATTCAGGAGATCAACATCTCCGAATTTCCGGTGATGTATTTGTCATTGACGGGCGATGTCGGTCTTGCCCTCATGACCAAAATCGCCGAAGACTTGGAAGACGAACTGGAAAGCATCCGGGGGGTTCTGGATGTCAGGGTGATTGGCGATATCGAGCGGGAAATCCAGATTGTGGTGGACCCCGACCGCGCGACGGAATTTGGCATTTCCATGGCCGATCTGGTGCTGCTGGCGCAGGTGGAGAATGTGAACACGCCGGCCGGTTCAATGGAGTTGGGCGACGCCAGGTTCAGCGTGCGTGTGCCGGGGGAATTCACCAGCGCGGATGAAATCAGGGATTTGGTGGTGAAGGGCGGGCCGGACGGCGTGGTGTACATGCGCGATATCGCCGAGGTTTACGACGGTTTCAAGGAGGTGGAAACCCGATCCCGGGTGAATGGGCGTGAGGCGGTGACGTTGACAGTGACCAAGCGGGCGGGGGTGAATGTCATTTCCGTGACCGATGAAGTGATGCGCGCCCTGGACCAGTTCCGCGACCGGCTGCTGCCGGGCATGGACATCCAAGTGACCACCGACCAGTCCGTGCATATCCGCGATATGGTGTCGGAACTGGAGAACAGCATCCTGAGCGGCCTGATCCTGGTGCTCACCGTCATCTTCATTTTCCTGGGCTTCAGCAATGCGATCATGGTGGCCTTGGCAATTCCCATCTCGATGTTGATCACCTTCACTGCGCTCTACATTACCGACACAACCCTGAATTTCGTGGTGCTTTTCAGTCTCATTCTCGCATTGGGCATGTTGGTGGACAACGGCATTGTTGTCGTCGAGAACATTTTCCGCCATGTGCAGCAGGGCATGGCGCCTGTCGAGGCGGCCAAACGCGGCGCGGATGAAGTGGCGCTACCGATCATTTCCTCCACCATGACGACGATTTGCGCCTTTGTGCCGTTGTTTTTCTGGCCGGGGATTTGGGGCAGTTTCATGTTTTTCCTGCCGCAAACCGTCTCTTTGGCCCTTTTTGCGTCGCTGTTCGTGGGACTGGTGGTCAATCCCGCACTGGCCTCGGTGTTCATGCACTTCAGCGCGCGGACGGCGCAGCGGGAAGATCGTAAGCATCATTTCACCATCCGACTCTACGCCTTTCTCTTGCGCAAGGCGCTGCGCTGGCGGGCGGTGACGATCAGCATGGCTGTGTCGGCGCTGGTGATTCTGATTGCATTATTCCTGAAAGATGCAAGGGTGGAATTCACGCCCGACACGGAACCGTCTGAAGCGTATGTGGATATTGACTGTGCGGAGGGGGCGCGCCTTGAGTTCACGGACGATATTGTGCGCCAGGTGGAAGCCGTAATCAGCGAATATCAGGATCATCTGAAGTTTGTCATTGCGAATGTCGGATCGCGGGGTGTGTCTGCGATGGGCGGCGGCGGCACAAGCAGTCATATCGGCCGGGTTAAGTTGGATTTTCCAAGGCTGGGTACGACGGATATGCTGCCGAGCGTGATCATCCGTGAGGTACGCGAGAAACTGGAGCATATCACCGGCGCCGAATTGCGGGTGCGGCAGAGTGAACACGGGCCCCCGCCCAAGCCGCCGGTGAATGTGGAAATCAGCGGTGAAGACTTTGATTTGCTTTCGGACCTCGCGGTGCGGGTTCGCGAACGGATTCACCACATCCCCGGACTGGTCGGGCTTCGGGATGATTATGAGCCGGGCCGACCGGAAATCCGCGTGACGGTGGACCGGCAGCAGGCGCTGTTGATGGGGCTGAACACGCGCTTTGTCGGCCAGGCGGTGCAGGCGGCGATCAACGGCCGCAAGGCGGGCGTTTACCGGGAAGGCGACAAGGAGTACGACGTGATTGTCCGCTTTCCGCGCGAATTTCGCGAAGACCTGACCAATCTGGAAGCCATGAGCCTGGTGAACCTGCAGGGCACGGTGACGCCCTTTTCCTCCGTGGCGCGCATCGAACAGGGCGCGGGACTGGGCACCATCAAGCGCATCAACCGCAAGCGCACGGTGACCGTTTCGGCGGAAGTGCAGGGCCGCACGGGACCGGAGGTGCTCAGGGATGTGCAGGCAGCCCTGCAGGGATTCCCGCTGCCGACCGGATACACTATTTCCTATACGGGCGAAAACGAGGAACAGCAGGAGGCACAAGCCTTTCTGAGCCGCGCGTTTGTTGTCGCGTTGTTTCTCATCGCGCTGGTTCTGGTAAGCCAGTTCAATTCCGTGTTTCAGCCCTTAATCATCATGTCCTCCGTGATTCTTTCCCTGGCCGGCGTCTTTTTGGGGCTGTATGTTCACGGGTTGGCCTTTGGCGTCATCATGACGGGGATTGGCTGTATCAGTCTGGCGGGCGTCGTGGTCAACAACGCCATCGTGATGATTGATTTCATCAACAAGCGCCGCCAAGAGTGCAACCTTGTCCACGACGCGATTGTTTCCGGCGCAATCACCCGTTTCCGTCCTGTGTTGCTCACTGCCGTGACAACCATTCTCGGCCTGATACCAATGGCGGTCGGGGTGAGTTTCGATTTCCGCAATATGACATGGCTCGTCGGCAGCGAGAGCAGTCAATGGTGGGGGCCGATGGCCATTGCCGTCATTTATGGCCTTGCCTTTGCCACGGTCCTGACCTTGATCGTCGTGCCCACCCTGTATAGCATCAGTGTCAGCGTGCATAATTTCTTCCTGTCCAGGGAACAGCGCGCGCAACTGTAGCAGGCGCGGCGTAGTCCGGAAACCGTTTCCCGGAAAACCGCCGTGGAAAAGAACACAAAGGACAAAACGGTCATAAACATGAGGAAACGCGCGCGAAAAACCTTTGTTGCAAATGACAGGGGGGCCTCGTACGGATGCATTCTGGCCATTCTCTTGTGTGATTCGCGTGTGCAAGCCGCATTTTGTGCGGCCCGCCTGTTGACCTTTCGGTCCTTCTTGTCCTTTCTGTCCCTTTTGTCCTTTTGTTGTCTCTTTCTCGCGGAGCATCCCCGCAAGGCTTGTTGCATCCGATGAAGACTCCTGACAAGAAACCGATTGTCGCCATCACCATGGGCGATGTGAACGGTATCGGGCCTGAGATTCTGGCGAAGGCGCTGGCGCGTCCCGAGCCTTGGGCGTGCTGCACGCCGGTGGTGGCGGGGTCTATTGAGGCGTATTGGGAATGCGCGGTTGCGGTTCCGGGCAGTCCATCGGGCGTGGCGATTGCCTCGCCCGATGAGGCACAGGGGATGCCGCCTGGAACTGTCCCAATACTGGACGGCGGCTTTCTCGCGCCGCCGGTGCGCTCCGGCGTTCTGGACCCGGAGGCAGGCCGCTGCGCAATGGAATGGGTGCGCATGGCGGTGGCATGGGTGATGGACGGGCTGGCGGATGCGGTGACGACATGCCCCATTAACAAAGACTGTGTGCGGCGCGCAGGTTATGAGGTCGCGGGGCACACGGATTTCATTGCAGCCCTGACCGGCGCAAGGGAGTACCGGATGTGCCTCTTTGCCGGCCCGATGCGGGTGATGCACCTCACAGCGCATTTGTCACTGCGCGACGCCATCGCGGCCATCACGGGGGAACGCATTGTGGCGTCGGTGCGGCTGGCCGATGAGGCGCTGCGTGGGCTGGAAATCGCCCGACCCCGCATCGCGGTGGCCGGCTTGAACCCACACGCCGGGGAGGCGGGCGCATTCGGCCGCGAGGAACTGGAAATCATTGCGCCGGCTGTGGCGGCGTGTCAGCGGGAGGGCATTGCGTGCTCCGGGCCGCACCCGCCGGATACGCTCTTTGGGAAACTGCGCGATGGACATTTCGACATGGTTCTGGCGATGTACCACGACCAGGGACATATTCCGGTGAAACTGGCGGCGATGGATGAAGGCGTCAACGTGACGCTGGGCATTCCCGTCATCAGAACCTCTGTGGACCATGGCACGGCCTATGACATTGCGGGCAAGGGCGTTGCGCGGGAACATAGCCTGGTGGCTGCGATATGCCTCGCGGCGCAGTGGGCTTCGGGAAGGAAGTGAAAGTGCTTGATACCGGGTTCAAAGGGTATTCCCGAGCATGCGTGATGGCAGCGGCGGCTGTGCTTGCAGCGCTTTGCGCCGACGCGCAGACATTCAGCGTGCGGCCCAGGCTGTTGCCGGTTGGCCCCAATCCCAGCGCCATTATCGCCCATGATTTGAGCGGCAACGGCCTGCCGGACATCATTACGGCGGACCGTGGCATGATGAGCGATCCGCGCGATGAACGTCCCGCGAATGACGAGTTGTCGCTGCTGATGGCGCAAGGGGACTTGAATTACATTAAATTGCATCCGTCGTTGAAGACGGATTTCGCGCCTTATGCCATTGCCGTGGCAAACATTGACGCGATTAAGTGGCCGGATATCATCGTCGCGAGTTTTCTCGCCGTGCGGCACCGGGACATTTCCCTGTTCCTGAACAAGCCCCAGGAAAATCTCTTCGAGCCTTTTTTCTTCCGCGCGCCGGATGATCACCTCCCCTATTTTCGCCAAACCGATGGCGACGGCGCGGAAATTTTCACGCGGCCCGGACTGACATCGCTTGTGGTGCAGGACATCAATGGGGACGGTCTGCGCGATGTTATCGCCACCGGCTGGTCCAGCGATGTGCTGGTCATTTTTCCCGGTCATGCCGAAGACTACTTTGACGCGCCCCGCTTCGTCCCCGCATCCGGGGGGCCGCGCGACCTGTGCCTGGCGGATTTTGACAAGGACGGCAACACGGACCTCGCGGTAGCGATGTATGCCACGGCGGAGATCGCGCTGTTCAAGGGCGATGGGAAGGGTTCATTCGTGGAAACCCGGCGCTTTGACACGCGCGGTCGCCTGCCCAACCGCGTGCGCGTGGCGGACATCAACCGCGACGGCATTCCCGACATCATTGTCTCACACCGTTACAGTGATGATTCGATAGTGATTTTCTATGGCGATGGCGGATTCCAATTCAGTGTTTCACAGGAGATTATGCTGGGAACGGACCGCGAAACACTTGAGCATGAGATTCGGGACATGGTGGTGGAGGATCTGGGCGGCGACGGGCGTCCGGACATCGCCGTTGCCTGTTTTGCTTCGGGAAGAATCGTCGTGCTGGTGAATGAATCGAACGACAGTGTTCTTCCGCAACGGTTCCGTCGCGAGAACTACGCCTTTGATCAAGGCCGT
>CAZLII010000363.1:0-5289 GCA_964559065.1 uncultured Nitrospirales bacterium
AATCAGGTTATTGTGGTCCTGGTCGGCACTGTGGAATTCGTCCGGCGATTCGCCGGGCACGGGAAAGGCGCTGGAAAAAGCCGAGGTGTTGCCCGCGGCGTCCGTCTGCGTCGCCGTCAGGTTCTTCCCCGCGTAAGGGGTCACATCCACAACCAGCGAGAAGTTCCCGGAACCTTCGGCGACCGTGCTGCCGACAAAGAGCCGGCCCTGGCTTCCCTCATCCGCGAAAATCTCCACTACCGCGTCGGGGCCTGCCGTGCCGGTCACCGATCCGATGCCGGTGATCACCGGCGGCACAATGTCGTCGTTCGCGCTGGCGTCAACGGTGATTCCCTTCAAGGAATTCCCCCAAATGAGGTTTCGCGAGATGGTCACCCCTGAAGAACCAGTAGCCACCTTAACACCAGTCGTGTTGAATGCGATGAGATTGCCCTCACCCGGGCCGTTTCCGCCGATCAGCGTGTCAGTCGCGGCGTCTCCCACATAAACGCCATAAGGTTGAGCACCCCCCGGGAGCGGGGCTGCGCCGGTATTGTTCACGCCGATCCAATTGCCCTGCACGATGTTTCCGGTTACATTCTCACCAGAAATACGTATCCCCCCCCAAGCGGTGTTGCCGGAAATAAGATTCCGTTCGCCGGGGTTCGGGCCGCCGATCCGGTTGTTTTGGGCGGCATTCCAGACAGCGATGCCGGTGCTCCGGTTGGGAATGGCGAAAGTGCCAGAAGGGTCCGTGCCGATCTTGTTGCCGATCACAATGTTGTCGTGCGCATTGCTTCCGTCAATAGTGACGCCGTACTGGCAGCCGGAAATGAGGTTGCCTTCGCCGGGACCAGCCCCGCCGATGGTGTTCTGCGGGGCGGCAATCCGAATGCCCATGTCGCTAAGTTCGGCCACCGCGTTCTGTCCATCCTTGTCCACGCCGATGTAATTGCCCTGAATAACGTTGTCCGTGGCGCTTGCGCCGAAAATCTCTATTTGCATGCTCCCGTTGGCTGCAATCACGTTGCCCTCGCCGGGCGCGCCGCCGCCGATGAGATTTCCTGCGCTCCGGATGTCTATGCCGCAAACCGTGTTGGGCAATGCGGTTTCACCGGTGATATCCAGGCCGATATAGTTTCCTTGAATTAAGTTACCGGAAAGGGCAGTGTCAAGCAGGAAGACCCCGTTGCCGGTGTTGCCGGAAATGATGTTGCGCGCGCCGGGTCCGGCCCCGCCAATCAGGTTGTCGTGCGCCGATTCGACAATGCGCACCCCGCCACTGCGGTTGGGAATGGCTGCCAGCCCCGAGGCATTGGTCCCGATGCGGTTGCCCTGGATGACATTGTCGTGGGCGTCGGCGCTTGTGAGCATTATGCCGTACCAGCATCCGGAAATGAGATTCCCCTCGCCTGGATTGACGCCACCGATAATATTGTCCGGGGAAGAAACCCGTATTCCGTGGTCCATGATTTCCGCCACCGCGCTCTCGCCGTCCTTGTCCACGCCGATGTAATTACCCCGGACGATGTTGCCGCCATCGGAAAGGAGCACCTGTGTTGTTCCGTTGGCGGCGATCACATTGCCCTCTCCCGCCGCGCCGCCGCCGATGATCTGGGCGCCGCCGCATATCCAAAGCCCACAAAAGCCGTTTGGCAGGGCGCTTTCGCCGGTTATGTCCAGGCCGATGTAGTTCCCCTGAATCATGTTGCCGGGCGCGGCGGTATCATTGATTTGAATCCCGCTGTTGGTGTTGCCGGAGATGATGTTGCGGTCTGCGGCGCTTGCGCCGCCGATTTGCGAGCCGCCGCCGCTGTAAATATACACGCCGATGGCGTTGGGCATCGCCGTCGCGCCGTCGTTCCCAATCCGACAGCCCACGATGCGGTTGTTGTCCCCATGGATGCGGACGCCGGACCCGCCGAAGTTCACTATCGTCATCCCTTCGATGGTATTGCCCTCCGACATCAGCAGCAAACCATCCGCTTCCCAAGGGATGCCGCTGCCGTCAAGAATGACCAGCCCCTTGCCGTCAATGAGGGTGCCGCCGGTGGAGTCGTCCAGGTCGGGCAACGAAGATGTCAAGGTGATGGTCGTGACGGTCTTGATGAAATCGAATTCGATGGTATTGGGACCCGGCATCAGATTGGCAAGAATGATGGCTTCATAGAGGGTGCCGGGACCGACCGGTCCCGGGTCGGTGACAATCAACAGCGGGTCGTATGCGATGTCGAAGGGCGCGCTGAAGGCGGAAGACCTGTTTTCCACGAGGTCCGTGGCGATGGCCGTCAATTTACGCCCGAGATGCGGGAACATGTCAACGATTATTTCGAAATCCCCGCTGCCGTCCGCCGTGGCGGAGGTGAGGAAGTCGCGGCCCTGGTTGCCGTCATCAACGTAGAGGTGCACCAATGCGCCCGGCGGGGCCGTGCCCGTGATCGGTTCAAAGCCGGTGATGGCCGGCGCGGCGATGTTGTTGTTCGCGCCGGTGGCCAAGTGAATCCCCTTGATGCCGTTGTCAAAAATGCTGTTGCGCAGAATGGCGACTTGGTCCGTGGTTTCGGCCAGATAGACCCCGGTGGAAAGGTGATGCGCGATGGTGTTTTGCGCTTCGGCACCCATGCCGCCCAGGGTGATTTTCGATGCGCCGTCCACACTTACACCAATCCCGCCGTTGGGCAGCGCGGAGATGCCGTCGCCCTGAACACCAATCCGGTTCCCAACCACGGTGATATCCTGGGTGTCAACATCCCGAATTTCCAACCCAAAACCCAAGTTGCCGGAAATCAGGTTGCCCGGATCGGGAAGTACAGTTCCGATGGTGATCATTTTCACCCCATCTTCCAGCAATATGCCTCCCTCGTGGTTTGGGATGGCGGCGGTCCGGAAAAGGTCCGCGCCAATGACATTGCAGGGGATTGAACCGGACACGGACCCGGTCCCCGCCATGCGCACGCCATAGCCCTTATTTCCCGAAATGAGGTTATATTGGTCCCCATCGGCGCTCCCGATGAATGCGCTGGGGCAATCCACAATATCAATGCCGTGGCCGCCATTGGGCACGGCCGCCGCGCCGCTGAAATCCGCGCCGATAATATTGCCCATCACCCAGGGGCCTGTCGAATTCGCCAGGAGAATCCCGCCGCTGCTGTTGCCGGATATGAGATTGCCTTTCTCATCCGCGCCGATGCGCGCCTGGGGTACGCCCCACACCCTGACGCCGTATTCGCCGTTGGGCAGCGGTGTCGCGCCATCTGCCGCCACGCCGATGAATGCGCCGTATATTTTGTTATTGACCGCGCCGGCGCTGCGAATGGACACGCCGGATTCCGTGTTGCCGGAGATGATGTTGCGCGCGCCGAACCCGTCGGGATCATAGTCAATGATGGTCCCGGAGGCTTCGCTCACCACCCCGCAACCTCCGTTGGGAACGGCCGCATTGCCCGCAGCGTTCACGCCGATGCGGTTGCCAATCAGCCGGATGTTCGTGGATGGGCCGTCAATAATCACTCCGTGCTCCGTATTGCCGGAGATGACATTACCCAGTCCACCGGAGGCGGCGTCGCCGCCGATCACCACGTCTTGGGAATCGAACGCACGGATGCCGTGCGGCGTGTTGCCCACAGACGGGGTGACGGCGCTTCCGAAGCCAATCGTATTGCCCTGGATAACGGTGTCAAAGGCTTCGAGGAGCAGTATGCCGCTTTCGCCGTTGGCCATGATCAGGTTGCCCAAATCTCCCGCGCCGCCGATAGCGCCGCTGCTTTCCTGAAGCAAGATACCGGCGCCGCCGTTGCCAATGGGCGTTTCACCGTCCTTGGCCGCCCCGATTATGTTTCCGGCTATTTCCAACTCACCTGTGCTGACATCCGTCACCTTGATACCTTCGGTGACATTGCCCGAAATGACGTTGCCGCCATCCTCACCGCCAATCTCTACTTTCGTGGCCATACTTACCAGGATTCCCTGACTGCCGTTGGGAATGGCAAAGGTTGCCCCGATGTCCAAACCGATGACGTTGCCGAAAATCCGGCAGCCCGCCGCTGACATGACCCTGATGCCGCTGGAGGCATTGCCGCTGATGACATTGCCGGGGCCGATGATGTTGTTTTCGCCCACCACCTCGATGCCGAAAGCGCCGTTCGGCGCGGCGACGCCATCGCTGTGACCAATCAGGCAACGCTTGACGATGTTGTCTTTCCCGGCTATCCGGATGCCGTTGCCGCTGAAGTTCCGGATGGTCAGTCCGTCAATAACGTTGTCGTTGGAAACGAGATGCAGCCCGATGACGCCAGGCCCCACTGCCAGCGTGCCGTCCAATACCACGCCGAAGGCGGTGGTGATCGTGGCGCCGCCGCTTATGTCGCTCAAGGCGGGAAGGGCCGAGGCCGGCTGGATCACATTGCCCGGCGGCAGACCCAGGTTGAAAGTGATGGTGTCCGGTCCAGGATTGGCGTTCGCCTGGGTGATCGCCCAGCGCAGGGTGCCTGGGCCGGCGTCGCCCGCGTCCGTAACCTGATACTCAGCCGCCCACGCGCCGGAACCCGCAAACATGGCGATACAAGCGACAAGCAGAACCGCCACTTTCCCAAGGATACAAGGAAATCTCCGCTTACTCATAACATTGCTCCCCCGTGGGCAATCCCCCGGTACGGGCCTTTTCCGCCCCCCGGCGCGCCCTATTTGCTCCTTTTGCCAAAAACTGTGTGACTATGGTCCCATTCTACATCCCTTCTGGATGAAAAGGAAAGGATTTTTTTGGGCATATATTACTTCGCAAATATAGTACAGCGGCGTAAAACCTTGAGAATTCATATGCGCCATCAGAATGTAAAGCCCAACAAGGCAAAAAAGCCGGGGCGGCCCTGGCTCGCCAAGGCCGCCCCGTAACACTCCTGGGATTCGCCTGCGTTTATGGCTGGCCGACGCAGTAACCGTCCTCGGTGGGCGGAACTGCATCCGGACACCAGTAATACCCGCCCGCGTTGTAGAACTGGATCACCCGCAGCAATTCGGACAGGTTGATTATCCAGTTCTGCGGATTGTAGTCGCTGGTATGCGGACAGCATTCCCGATCCTCGCCAGGACCGGCCAAGTAACCATCTTCGGTGCTCTCCGGCGGAATGGCGCAACGATAGCCGCCGGAGTTGAAGAACTGGATCACGCGAAGCAGTTCGGAAAGGCTGATGAGATTGTTCTCATTGGTATCGGCGCTGTGGAACTCACGTTCGCATTCACCCTCGCCCTCGCCTTCACCTTCGCCTTCGCCTTCGCCCTCGCCTTCGCCCTCGCCTTCGCCCTCGCCTTCGC
>CAZLII010000364.1:0-5284 GCA_964559065.1 uncultured Nitrospirales bacterium
GTGTCGCCCGCGCCGGTCACATCCACGGCGCGCACAGGGCGGATGGGCACGTTCTGGATTGTTCCATCGGCGGCGAAGAGGGTGATGCCGTGGGGTCCGAGGGTGACAAGGGCGTTCTTGGCAGTTGTCAGTAAGAATTTACCGGCTTCGTGCAGGCTTGCCTCGTCTTTCACTTGAATGCCGGCGGCCAGGCCCGCCTCGGCGTCGTTGGGCACGACCACATCCACGCCCTTGAACATGCCGGCGCGCTTGCGCGAATCGGCCACGGTCACGAGATGATGCTTCTGCGCGCATTCCACGATGGCCTCCAGCACGTTTTCCGTGATGCAGGACACCACCTGGTCGCCGATAAGCACTGCGTCCACCTTCGGGGCAAGCGCGCGGATGTTCTCGATCACGCGGCGCTCGGTGTCGCCGCTGATAAGCGTGGGCTTGGGCGTGTCCATGCGCAGCATTTCCTGCGTGGGGATGTTGTGGCCGCCGGCGCGGACCTTGCCGTAGGTGTTGGTGTGGCGCTTGGGATCAGCGACAATATGGGATGTGTCCACGCCGCGCACCTCGAATTCGCGCCGCACGATGCCCGCGTTGGCGTCTTCACCCACCACGCCGACCATGTAGGTTTTCGCGCCGAGCGCGGCGGCGTTGCATGCGGCGTTGCCGCATGCGCCGGGGTTGTAACGGCGTTCCTGCACTTCAAGCACCGGGATCGGCGCTTCGAGGCTGATCTCCGTCACCACGCCGAAGACGTATTCGTCCAGGTAGATGTCGCCCACCGCCATCACGCGGATGTCGTGGAATTTCTTCAGCAATGCAAGATAATGGTCCATCGTTTCCATCTTTGTTGACATTCCCGTCTTTAATCCTTCGATCACTCAGCCGAAGGTTTCCCGCATCCGGTCGCAATAGTAGCGCACGTTGTCCCATTCGCCGTCGGGGGCGATGCGGTGGTCGGGGCAGGGGATGAATCCGCCCAAATCAACGAGCGGCTTGAGCCGCTCGATCTCCGCGTCCACGGCGGCGCGGTCGCGCGCGAAAACCACCTTGTTCATCCCGCCGACGCCGCGCAGTTCCCGGCCGTATTGCGCGCGCCATGGCGCGATGCTCGCATTCCAGGTGCCCACCTCAATCGGGAACATCGTGTTCACGCCGTTGTGGAACCACGTGGGGATGAGCGCATCAATGCAGCCGTCGCAGTCCAGCGAGCAGATCGTGATGCCGTGGCTGCGGCAGAGTTCCGTAATCCGGCGGTAGTGCGGCCCCACCTTCTCATCGAAAACCGACGGAATCACCAGCGGGCCGTTCTTAAAGCAGATGTCTTCCCAGAAATGCGCGAAATCGAATTTCGCCCCACTATCCAGCGTGGCTTTCACGCATTGATAACACAAATCACCGACGGTGTTGATGATCTCGTCGTAGAGGTCCGGGTCTTCTGCGAAGAGATAACTCACGCCGACCACGCCCAGCGTGTCGCGGATTTTCCCGAAGAGGCTGCCGCAATGCAGCCCATAGTGATACTCACGGTTGTCCTGTTGCAGAAACTCCAGGCCGCCCTCGTCGAAGGGGACCATTTTGTCGTTTACCCGCACCTTCGCTTTGTTGATGCGGTCCATGTTGAATTGCAGGCGGGGCAGGTAGTGTTCCTCCCATTCCTTGCGTCCCTTGAGCAGATGATCGATCTCAGCGGGAATCGAGCCTGCGCCGTCCTTCTCCAGCACGACCACGCCGTCTGCGTTGCGCACTTGGCGGGATCCGTCCGGCAGGGTTTCCAGCACTTCCCGATCAAAACCCGGCGACAGAAATGTATTTGGGTGGAGTGCGGAATAGTAGTTGAGGTCAAAACCCAGTTTGGCGCTGATCACGGCGTCCACGGGATTGCCGTCGCCCCATTCCTCCGCTTCCTCTTCGGTGATATGCCCTTCCTCCGCCCATTTGTCCAGCGTGTCTTTCCAGAAGCCGAAATGGACGATAGGCAGCCGGTCGTAAGACTCATAATTCAGCACGGCCAAAACGCGCTGGCGATTGTTCATGATATGCGATTCCTTCCGTTCGTCGTATGATAATCGCCGGAACCCGGCCAACACAACGGCGCGGGCTTGTCAGTCCATGTGAAAGACTTCCGGAATGGGCTTGAAGAGCGGTTTCTCGTTCTCGGTCAGCATCAACGGATTGGTTTTCGCCCACCATTCCTTCATGATGGGCTCCAGCGCGATGCGATCCAGGCAGCCCGGCGGGTCGTCGGCCTCGTAGTAGCCGAAGAGGTCCAGCCCGCTTCGGAAAATCGAGTAGTTCCGGAAGCCGGCGCGGCTGTGCGCCGCGCGCACCTCATCGCCGATATCCACGTGAAGCCGTTCATATTCCTCAATAACGGATGCATCTTTCAGGCGCATCATGAATGCAAAGCGACCCATGGCATTTCTCCTTTGCTTTGATGACAAAGTGTCCCACATGCGCCGCGCCAAGGGCAAATTTCCGGGTCGGACATGTCGGACATGTCGGACATGTCGGACCCGTCGGACGGCAGGTCAGAGAAGTTGACGCTTATCTCTTTTGTCCTTGTTGTCCTTGCTACCTTGAAAACTTCCCGCATTTTCATCGTTAACGGGAGAGGCAAAGATTCATCTCCGACTGTCCTTGTTGTTCTTGCTGTCCTTGTTGTCCTTGTTGTCCTTGTTGTCCTTGCTGTCCTTGCCACCCTTTCATCGTTTCCCGCTGGCAACGTCGTCTTCTTTCTTCATAATAAAAAGATAGTTGAAACCCCTGAGAAAATAGTTCCCCTTGAGGGCCTCGGTGTGGTAATGCCGCCGTTTGAGGGTGCGGTTGTGGCGGACGACGCAGACAATATCCACAGGTAGGAAATAGCGCTCCAGAATGCCGAAGAGCCGGAACCCGATGGGCGCTAAAGGTTTCTTGACGCGGAAGGAATCGCAGCAGTACAGCGCCATGAAGCGGCGGTTGCGGAGAATGCGGTGGATTTCACGGATGACCTTTTCCATGGCTTCGTAGTATGTCGGCTGCAGGGCGTCGAGTTTGCCGATGCAGTCCGGGTGATCGGAATATTCGATGTGGGTGGAATAGGGCGGGTCCACAAACACGAAATCGGCCTTTTCGTTTTCGAGCGGGAGTTTCCGCGCGTCGGCGCGGAAGATGTCGGCGCGGTAGGGGACAAGGTCGTAGCCCAGGGCGCGGCGGCCCAGTTCACGGGCGACGTCCAGCGTGGTGCCGCTGCCGCACATGGGGTCCACGACCAGGTCGTTCTTGCGCGTGTAGCGTTCCAGCAGATTCCAGATGACGTAGGCGGGCGTTGCCCCGATGTAGTCTTTGTCGCCCTGCATGCCTTCGCCGTAATGCTGGGACGGGTAGTCCCAGAGGGTCGTGGTCATGGGGCGCAATTCCGGTTTTTTATACATGCTGTCTGCTCGATTCATTGGGTGGCGGGCGGCGCGGCTGCGCCGTCCATGATCTCCGTGCGTATCGCTTCGTACATCGCATGCACGCGCGCGCAATGTGCGCGGACATGCGCCGTCATGTCCTCTTTGATGCCGAGGCGCGCGGCGAAGTCGGCCTGTTCTTCAGGGTTCTTCGGCAGCACGCTGGCCTGGTTGCCGTGCATCATGCGCAGGCGGTTCAGGATGCGGCGCAGTTCGGCGTAGGCGCGGCGCAGGGCGTCGCAGTCTTCCGGCGTCATGCCCCCCCGCTCTTCGAGGATGTCCAGTGCGGCGAACACGCCGCCGCGCTTCAATTCGGGCCACTGTCGCGCGTGCATCAATTGACGGCAGCGCACGGCGTATTCGAGTTCCGCGAGGCCGCCTTCCTGTTTCTTGATGTCGCCGGGCGCGGCTTGCGCCACCATCTTGCCCCGCAGCAGATCAATGTGCGCCATCGTGTCGCAGTCCAGCGGCGTGGCGAAGGCGATGTCGCGCACCAGCGCCTCCATGCGCGCGGCGAAATCGGCGTCCCCCGCCACGGCGCGCGCCTTCATGAGCGCGAAGCGCTCCCATGCTTGCGCGCGGACGCAGTAGTATTCCTCCAACTGCTGCGGGTCAATGGCGAGCACGCCTTTGCTGCCGTCGGGGCGCAGGCGCGCGTCAATCTGGTAAAGCAGGCCGTAGCGCGTGGGTTCCTTGAGGGTGCGGATGGTCTGCGCGGCGACCTCGGCGAAGTAGGCCGCTGCGGACGGATGCTCCGCTGCCGCATCGGCGTCATACACGAAGACGAGGTCCAGGTCCGCGCCGTAGCCCATCTCCCGCCCGCCGAGTTTGCCGAGGCCGAGGATGGCGAAGGGCGCATCGCATGGCCCCAGGCGCTGCGCGACCTTCGCGCGCGCCTGGCGTAGCGCCTCTTCCAGGATCACCTCGGCCAACTGGGTGAGTTCATCGCCGACCTGCGCCACCGTGATGTTGCGCACGAGATCGCGCATCGCGACGCGCAGCGTCTCGCCGTCGCGGAGGCGGTACAGCGCCGCCTCGGGTTCCACCGCGCTTTTCAGCGCGTCCAGTGCCGCTTCCAGGCTTTCGCGGGTGGAGGCGACGTCCAGCGCCTCAACGCTGCTCACAAGATCGAGCAGACCGGGGTCGCGGATGAGCAAGGCGCAGAGATACTCGCTGTTGGCCAGGAGCGTCACCAGAAAATGGCAGAGCACGGGATTGGCCGAGAGCAGTTCGTAGAGCGTGGCGGGCGCGCGCAACTTGGCAAGAATCTGTCCCAGGCGCATCAGGATCGCGTCAGGATGCGCCGTGAACGACAACGCATTGAGCAAGAACGGCGTGATCGCGGAGAACTGCTGGTGCACGTGGCGGCGGAAGGGGTGGCGGTCGGTGCCGGTGGCGAGTTGCAGCAGTTCCCGGCGCGCGCGATCGGGATCGCGGAAACCGAAGTCGCGCAGGCGCGCGATGCCGGCCTCGCCGTCGGAATGCGGGTTCAGCAGGTCGCCGACCCAGAGGTGTCCGGAGCCTTTCGCGGCGAGAAACTGTTCCAGGATGCGGCGCGTCTCCCGGGCGCGGTCGCGATAGACATTCATGAACGATGCGCCATCCCGATAACCGAGCCGCCGGGCGAATTCGTCCAGCGCTTTGGCGTCTTCCGGCAGCGCGTGGCACTGCCGCCCGTCCTCGATTTGCAGGCGGTGTTCCACCTGCCGGAGAAAGACGTAGTTGCTGGCGAGCGCGGCGGCGTCCAGGGGGCGGATGCACTCATGGCGGCCAAGTTTGTCAATCGCGTCCAGCGTGTTGGCGGTGCGTAAATCGGGCCAGCGCCCGCCGTTGAGCAGTTGCAGCATCTGCACGGT
>CAZLII010000365.1:0-5280 GCA_964559065.1 uncultured Nitrospirales bacterium
GCCATGAGTTATGTGCTACAGGATGTTCATGGTCAAATCGGGGCGACCCACAGCGTCTCCGCCGGTCTGGACTACGCCAGCGTCGGCCCCGAACACGCATGGTTCTACAAGACTGGCCGGGTGGAGTACACGCACGCGAGCGACCAGGAGGCGCTGTACGCATTTCAACAGTGCAGCCGCCTCGAGGGGATCATCCCCGCGCTCGAATCCGCCCACGCCGTCGCCCACGCCATGAAAATCGCGCCGGAACTCGGCAGCGACGTGCTGATTATCGTAAACATGTCCGGTCGGGGCGACAAAGACGTGCAGCACGCCGCAAAATTCATCATGCCCGATGAGGACCTTGGAACATGAACCGGATAGATGCGCGCTTTCAGGCGCTTAGAGAAAAGAAGCAGACGGCGTTTATCCCTTATATTACCGCTGGCGATCCCAGTCTGTCGCAGACCGAGGAAATCGTGTTGGCGCTGGACAAGGCCGGCGCGGATGTGATCGAACTGGGCGTTCCTTTTTCCGATCCCGTGGGCGACGGTCATGTCATCCAGGAGGCGGCCCAGCGCGCGCTCGCGCGCGGCGCGACCCTGCCCGCGATTCTCGAAAGCGTGCGCCGCATTCGCGAAAAATGCCAAGTGCCGATTCTGTTGTTCAGTTATTTCAATCCGCTTTTCGCTTATGGCATGGCGCGTTTCGCGAAGGACGCCGCCGATGCGGGCGTGGACGGTGTGTTGTGCGTGGACCTGCCGCCGGAAGAGGCGGAAGAATACAAGGCTGCCCTCGACGCAGCGGGCGTGTGCACGGTCTTTCTTGTCGCGCCGACCACGACCGACGCCCGCATCGAAACGATTGCGGGGTGCTGCACCGGTTTCGTCTATTACGTCAGCCGCATGGGCGTCACCGGGGAACGCGAGGCGCTGGCGGCGGACCTTCAGGAGGCGCTCGCGCGCATTCACCGCCACACTGACAAGCCGGTCGCCGTCGGTTTCGGCATCTCCACGCCCGAACAGGCCCGAAAGGTGGCGGGTATAGCCGAGGGCGTGGTCGTCGGTTCCGCGATTGTCCGGCTGATCGCCTCCATCGGCGATGCACCGCAACTGGCGGACCGCGTGCGGGAATTTGCAGTATCCCTTGCCAACGCCATAACGCAATAAAATTTTCTGGTTCCGCTAAGGCGGTATTTCTCTCTTGAACGAATCTTATTGGTCATATAGGTCCTATCGGTCCTTTCAAATATGTTCCCTAAAAAATAAAAGAAACAGTTCAAACCCCGCAGGCTGAAGCCTGTACTCCAAACTTTTTGCACTGTGGAAAGGGCTATTCGCGATGGAAGTATGGGCGGACAATAAAGTCATCTATGACGGAAAAGTGGTGCGGCTGCGCGTGGGTGACGTGGTACTGGACAATGGCCGCCGTGCGCTTCGTGAGGTTGTGGAACATCCGGGCGGCGTTTGTATTATTCCCTTTACGGGGGATTCGGTAATTCTTGTGCGGCAATTTCGCATCGCGGTCGGCGATTACGTGATCGAAGCGCCTGCCGGAAAGATGGAAGGCGGTGAGAACCCCGTTCACCGCGCAGCCTGCGAGTTGGAAGAAGAAACCGGTTATCGTGCGGGTGCGCTGATACCAGTCGGCGGCGTATATTCTTCCGTAGGGTATTGCTCGGAGAAAATTCACCTTTTTCTGGCCCATGACCTCGAAAAGACCCAACAACAACTTGACGATGACGAGCGTATTGATCTGGTGGAGATGTCCTTGTCCGAAGTGCGGGAAAAACTGCGCGCCGGCATTTTTGATGATGCAAAAACTGTCGTGGGCTTGTACGCATTACTGGAATATTTGGATGCACGTCCCTGAACCCCTGAACACCGGCGAAGTCATGCCTTACGCAGTACAATCCCCCCCAAAGTGTTCCTGAACGATTCGGGCAATGCGGCGCAGGCGGTGCGCGTAGGTGTGTTCCTTCAGGATTCGGCCGCGCGCTTTTCGGGCAATTTGCGTCCGCAACTGAGGGCGTTTCCGATAGAATCGAATGAGGTCGGCGCATTCCTCGGCGGTGTGATAGCAGACCACCTCGTCCTGATCAAACAAATCCGCAAGGGCGGCTTGGGCATCCGTAATCAGAAAGCCGCCTGCGGCGGGACAGTCGAAAACCCGCTGGTTGACGGTTGTGGGCATCTGGATGCTGGTGATGTTGAGGTTGACTTCGCAGCGCCGATAATAGTCCGGGAGTTCCTGGGAATAGTTGACATAAGGTCCCCACGCCACCCCCAGTTCACGCCATCCCTCATCGCCCCGGACAAGAAGACCCTCCGGGACAAGCCGCCCGATGATTTCCCAGCGCAGACGCCGCGTGCCCTCAATGAAGAAGTACAGTTCCGCGTGCCGTCGCTCATGGGGGTCCAGTGCGGACGCAAACGCGGGGTCCAGCAATGCATTGATTCCGCCCGCAAAGCGTTTTCTGGAGACACTCCCTGCATCGAAGGCATCCTGAATCGCCCGGGCAAGAGCAGGCCTTTCCTGCAGCCAGGCCCATTCCCGCGCCGCGAAGTCCGCCATGGAATTTCCCACAAACGACGGCGGGATGTCCCAAGCATCAGCGGGTTCGGCATTGAACAACGAGGGATCAACCGCCAGCGGCAGTGTATGCACCGCGGCAAACTGCACACCGAGCAGGTAGTCTTCATACGCCGCATCCCAGGTAAGGGCCACCGCATATTCCGAGCCATAGATGCGACGGTCCATCAGGATCGTCCGGGGGTCGTCCACGAACCACGTTACATAGGGCAAGCGCAAATCGGCGAAAAAGCGGGCAAAGAGACCTTGTTCATCCATGCCGCTGCAATTGATGGACAGGACGAAATCCGGCTTGAACGCCAGCAAGGTTTCCAGAAATTCGCCGATCATCTCGCGCGGCATCGCGCCCTGCATGATGACCGGTGTCCGCGCCAACGCCCATCCCATATTTTCGGCGGCGCGGATGCAGGCGTGGTCCAGCCAGTAATCGCTTTCCAGAATGAGCATCCGAGGCTGTTCCCCGGCCATCTTCCGATAGGACATCATGGCGCGCAGATTGTCGGAAACATGCAGTCTCGGCGTGTTCATGCCGCGCATGGTAGCATGGTGATCCCGAACGATTAAAAGAACGATTCGCGGCCCACTTGCGGGGTATGGTACCCTTGTGGGAGTAAGCGTGGACAGAGGACTGAAATGCCCATTCTGAGCAGTCATGCCCGGCGCGGAAAACTCCGGTTTTTCTTCCGTGATATTCCCAGGGACGCGCGCATACTCGAAGTCGGCTGCGGCGATGGGTGGCTGGGCGCGCAACTGCGCGCGGGCGGGTGGCGGCATTACACCGGATTAGACCAGCGTCCCCCCGCCAATATCGTGGGCGACATCCGCGCCTGGCGCGGCCTGGGCCTTGATCCCGCCTCCTTTGATGTCGTTGTGGCCTTTGAACTGGTGGAACATGTGGACTGTTTCCAGGAGATATTCGATTTGCTGAAACCCGGCGGCCTGATGTTCCTGAGTTCTCCCCATCCCAAGTGGGACTGGGCATGCCGCTTGTTGGAATCTCTGGGGCTTTCGCAACGGCGCACGTCTCCCCACGCGCATCTCATTGATTTTCGCGAGATTCCGCTGTTTGAAATCGTCCGCATCCGCCGCGTGGCCCTCTTGGCACAGTGGGGCGTCTTCCGCAAACCGGTCTCCGGGAGCCGCGCATGAGCCGCCGGGCAATCATCATCGGCGCGGGACCCGCCGGCCTCACCGCCGCCTATGAACTGCTGCAACAAACGGACATAACGCCGATTGTGCTGGAAGCCGACCACCAGGTCGGGGGACTGTCCAAGACGGTCGTGTACAATGGCAACCGCATGGACATCGGCGGACACCGTTTCTTCTCCAAGTCGGACCGCGTGATGGCGTGGTGGCTTGACATGGCTCCCATCCAGAAACTGGACAACCCGGAACTGACCCTGCAATATCATCAGCGCGCCCACCAGGTGGCATTCACCACGGAAGGCGCGGACCCGGAGCGCGACGAACTGGTGATGCTGGTCGGCACGCGGCGGTCACGCATCTATTTCAACGGCCGATTCTTTGAGTATCCCGTCAGCCTTTCCGTGGATACCTTGCGGAATCTGGGCTTCATGCGCACCCTGCGGATTGGACTGAGTTATCTTCGCCGCACCCTCTTTCCCATTCGTCCCGTGCAGCATCTCGAAGATTTCATGATCAATCGCTTCGGCGATGAACTCTATCGCACCTTTTTCAAGGCCTATACGGAAAAAGTGTGGGGGATCCCATGCGAGCAGATCAGTGCGGCCTGGGGGGCGCAACGGATCAAGGATGTTTCCGTGGGCAAAGCCGTCATGCACTGGCTGCGCAAGAAAACCGGGATAATGAAAGGGGATATTGCGCAGAAAGACGTCTCCACCTCAATGATCGAGCGATATCTTTATCCCAAGTTGGGTCCCGGCCAGATTTGGGAGGAGGCGGCCCGGCGCATCCAGGCAAAAGGCGGCCAAATCCTGCTGGGCAGAAAAGTGACCGCCCTGCGCGTGGAAGGTGCGCGCATCACCGGCGTGACGGCCATGAACACTGCGGACAGGCGCGAGGAGTTTTACGACGGCGACCTGTTCTTCTCCTCCATGCCGGTGAAGGAATTGATTGCGGCCATGGGCGATGCGCCGCCGGTATCTGTGCGAAAAGCGGCTGAGGAGTTGCCCTATCGTGATTTCATCACCGTCGGATTGCTGGTGGAACGCCTGAAGATCGGGGAGAATGGTCGTACCACCGACAGTTGGCTCTATATCCAGGAACCAGACGTGCATCTGGGGCGCGTGCAGTTCTACAACAATTGGAGCCGCCACCTGATCCGCGATCCCAATCTGCAATGGCTGGGACTGGAATACTTCTGCAACCGGGGCGACGCCTTGTGGGAGTTGTCGGATGCGGCTTTCAAAGAACTCGCCGAGGAGGAACTGACGCGCATTGGCATCATTGATTCCGGCGTTGTCGTGGATGCCGTGGTGCAGCGGGTGGAAAAGGCGTATCCCGCCTATTACGGCGGTTTTGCACGTTTCCCGGAGATTCGCCGTTGCCTGGATGCCTTTGACAATCTCTACTGCATCGGCCGCAACGGCATGCACAAGTACAACAATCAGGACCATTCGATGCTCACCGCCATGGCGGCAGTGGACAATACTGTTGCGGGAATCGCATCGAAAGAAAACATCTGGGCGGTCAATACGGAAGAGGAATATCTGGAAGAAATGGGGACGC
>CAZLII010000366.1:0-5278 GCA_964559065.1 uncultured Nitrospirales bacterium
CCAGATCATCTATGGGGATTCTCGCCGCCGTCTCGACTTGGAGTTCGGACTCCAGGTGGCTGAAAATCTCGGCCCGCACCTGTGCGGGCGCATGGCGGAGCACCTGCCAGATTTCCGGCGGTTCCAGCGCGGCGATGAGTTCGGCGACGGCAGCGGGGTGCACCGCCGTGCACAGTTCGTGAATGGGGGCCGCATTGCCGTCCGCGATACATTCGCGGATTTCCGGCACCAGCAGTGGATTCCTGCTCTGCATGGTTCGCCTCCTTTGCAGCCGCGCCGGTCGGGTGCGCGGCCCGGGGCGAACCGGAAGGCTACACTCGGAAGGAGCGCCGACCGATCCCCACACGCGCCGCGAACGCTATCCGTCGCGGGCCTGGGTCCTCGATATCTTCTGGCGTCAATGCCTGGGTAATGTTTCGGCGACTTGGACTGCCATCCGAGTCACACATTGCGCTTCCTCCTCAATACACTTGGATTGCACACACCTTTTTGCGAATGAGGCAATCCCCACGAATCGTATCGTGGGCATTATGCCATGGTCAGGTTTCGCATGGCAAGGACGTTTCGACGATTTTTTTCGCCTGGGCTTCACGGTAGTCGGCCAGTTTCTTTCCGTACTCCGGGTATTTGTTCGCGAGAATCGCCACGGCCAGCAACGCGGCGTTCGTGGCGCCCGGTTTGCCGATGGCCAACGCGCCGACCGGCACCCCCGGCGGCATCTGCACGATGGCGTACAGCGCGTCCACGCCGTTCAACGCGCCCCCCGACAAGGGCACGCCCAAGACAGGCCGCGTGGTTTGCGCCGCCACGACGCCCGGCAACGCCGCCGCAAGCCCGGCCCCCGCGATGAACACCTCCACGCCCGACGCCTCGCAGGACTGGATAAACGCCGACAACGCTTCCGGCGTGCGGTGCGCCGACAAGACCCGGCAGACGTGTGGCACGCCGAATTGTTGCAGGGTTTCATGCACGGCGGACATCACGTCCCAATCGGACTTGCTGCCCATTACAACGGCGACTTGTGCGTTGGTTTTCGTGGTCATGGTGTTTCCTTTCATAAAGGTTTCCTCGGCGCTAAAAGGACATCAGGGACATCAGGGACATCAAAGACAATGACGCACCACCTCTTTTTGATGATTTCAGAGCCAATAATACCTTTGTTTTTCGGCCTTGTTGTCCTTGTTGTCCTTGTTGTCCTTGTTGTCCTTGTTGTCCTTTGCCCCCAAAATCACTCCTTAACCCACGTTTTTTCGGCATGCTTCCACCGCTGCCAGTATCTCCAAGGGCCGTTCTTCGGGCAACCAGTCCACGCGACCTGTGCCGATGTCGTAAATCGCGCCCACCGCCTTTACTGTTCCCCGCTTTACGAGGTATCGCACCGCAGGGCTTTCCGCAAACAACGTCTCCATGGACAGCCAAATATTCTCTTCGACGGCGCGCGTCACTAGCGTATCGGCATCCGCATCCGGGGCATCGGCGCGCGCACGCGCGACCGCCGGGCCGATGCGCTGCAGGATTGCGGGGATATTGCGTTCCAGCCCATGAACATCATGACCGGGCTGTTGCACCGCCGCCGTCACCGCGCCGCATTGCGTGTGGCCCAGCACCACCAGCACGGGCGTATGCACATGCGTCAGGCCATACTCGATGCTGCCCGCCTCGCAGGGGCCGCAGATATTGCCCGCCACGCGCACGACGAAGAGGTCCATCACGCCCTCGTCGAAAATGAGTTCCACCGGCACGCGGGAATCGGAGCAACTCAGCACCGTGGCAAAGGCATGTCGTTCCTGGCTCTCCCTCCCCGCCTGGCACAGCCGCGCCACATTCTGGTGCGGATGTTGCGGCGTTCCCGCCGCAAAGCGCGCATTGCCCTCCTTCAGCAGCGCCAGCGCCGCCGCCGCATCCGGTTTTCCTGTCGGCTCCATCCCGCCCCGACAACACAGCAACGCCGGTATTTCCAGCATCATACTTCCTTTCCTGGCTCAGAAATGCCGTTCGATATAGGCCAGCGCCGCCTCCAAATCCGGCAGCACTTTCGTGCAATACTTCACCATCCAGGGCGACATGTCCTGGAACCGCAGCGGACTGAACGCAATCACAAAGCGGCCGAGATCATGCGCCGCATAGAACACTTCCATCGCGGTGCCGATGGACGGCTTGCTGTAATTCACCAGCAGGATGTCGGCATCGCGCACGTCCTGCAAGTCGAATTCCACGATCTCGTTCGCGCTGTCAATTTCCCGGTCGCGGAAATCCCGCCGCATTGGGTCCAGCAAAATAAAACGCCCCACGAGCCGTTCCTTCGCCCGCTGCCGCCACGTCTTGCCCTCATCGCCCGCGCAGTCCATGATTGGACCGCAGAGGTAGATTTTCTTCGGACCGTTCTTCATGTCGCATATTCCTGGTCACAATCATGCGCGCAGCGCCCCCTCTTGCGCGGCCAGTATCCCCCGCAGCGCGGCATTGTACCCGATGGCGGGTCTCAAATCGAGATCCGGCATAACCGGCCGAGAAACAGGGCGCCCGGCCGCAGGAAGGCATTGGGCGGCCGGGCGCATGATACTGACCGGGATCGGTCAAACTTTGACACGGGGCTTGTAGTGCGTGTGCAGGAGATGGTGCGACAGTTCGCCCAGCGGATGCCCCAGAAATTCCTCGTATATCTTCTTGATTTCCGGATTCTCGTGGGATTTGCGCAACTGCTTGCCCTCGTCCTCCTTGTAAATCGCCGCGATGCGCGCCTTGCGCACTTCGTTGGTGGTCAGGCGCGGCTGGCCGCCGCCGCCGATGCAACCTCCGGGGCAGGTCATCACTTCGATGAAGTGATATTGCGCCTCGCCGGAGCGCACCCGCTCGATGACGCTACGGGCGTTGCCCAGCCCGTGCGCCACCGCCACCTTGGCCGTCACGCCTTTGAGGAAAGACCATTCCGGGACGGTTTCCTCGAAGGTGATCGCTGCTTCTTTGACGCCTTCAAGTCCTTCGATCGGCTCCACATGCAGGTTCTTGAAAGGGAAGGGTTTTCCGGTGACAAGTTCGTACACCGTGCGCAGGGCGGCTTCCATGACCCCGCCGGTGTTGGCGAAGATATCCGCCGCGCCGCTCGACATGCCGATGGGCGAATCCATCTTGTCGTCGGGCAGGCTGTGGAAATCAATGCCCGCCTGCTTGATCATCCGGCCGAGTTCGCGCGTGGTCAGCACGATGTCCACGTCCTGCACGCCGCTGTCGTTCATCTCCGGCCGCTGGCTCTCGAATTTCTTCGCAGTGCAGGGCATGATGGATACCACGACCATGTCTTCGGGCTTTTTGCCGATCTTCTTGGCGTAGTAGGTCTTGGCAATCGCGCCGAACATCTGCTGCGGCGATTTGCAGGTGGAGACATTGTCCAGCATGTCCGGATAGAAGTATTCGATATACTTGATCCAGCCCGGCGAACAACTGGTGAACATCGGCAGGGCGACCGGCTCCTTGTCCACCAGCGCCTTCTTCAGACGGGAGAGCAATTCATTGCCTTCTTCGATGATGGTCAGGTCGGCGGTAAAGTTGGTGTCGAAGACCGCGTCAAAACCAAGGCGGCGCAGGGCGGACACCATCTTGCCGGTTACGAGCGTTCCCGGCGGATAGTCGAAGCATTCGCCGAGCGCAGCGCGAATGGCCGGCGCAGTTTGCACCACGACGGTCTTGGCGGGGTCTTCGAGCGCCGCGAACACCTCGTCAATCTGGTCGCGTTCGCTGATCGCGCCGACAGGGCAGACCGCGCCGCATTGACCGCACTGCACACAGACAACATCATCCAGATCGCTGCAGAATGCCGGGCCGATGACGGTGTCAAATCCCCGGTTCTGCGGGAACAGTCCGCCCACGCCCTGGACCTCGTTGCACACGGTGACGCAGCGGCGGCACAGCACGCATTTCGCAGTGTCGCGCACCAGGGCAGGCGTGCTTTCATCCACCATCTGGCGGCTCTTCGCGCCGGCATAATGGATTTCGCGGATGCCCAGCGTGCGCGCAAGGTCCTGCAATTCGCAGTCCTCGTTGCGCTCGCAAGTCTGGCAGTCGCCGCAGTGGTCGGACAGGATCAGTTCCACCACGGTCTTGCGCGCGTTGCGCGCCCGTTTGGAGTTGGTGTGCACTTTCATGCCTTCGGCGACGGGGGTGACGCAGGAGGCGGCGAGGGCGCGCGCGCCCTCGATCTCCACCAGGCAGACCCGGCATGCGCCGATGGACTGCACGTCTTCCAGGTAACACAAGGTCGGGATTTTCACCCCGGCCATCTCGGCCGCCTTCAAAACGGAGGTCCCTTCCGGAACTTCCACTTGTACATTATCAATGGTCAGCGTTGGCATCGCGTTGTATCTCCTTTTCCTGTGCCCATTCTCATTTCGATTGACAGGCGGCTGTTTCCCGGTAATCACAGCGCAGGCAGCGCCGCGCTTCCCGCACCGCAACCGTTTCCGTAAACGGAATTTCCACTTCACTGAAATTGTGCACCCGCTTGGATACGGCGAGTAGTTTCATCTTGGCGCGCGGCGCTTCCACTGGGTCGGCGTCGGGCTCGAAATCGGTGTCCACCTCATACGACTCGCGCCAGAAGGCATGTTCTTCGCCGGTCAGGTATTTGTCAATACCCACCGCCGCGCGTTCGCCCGCGCCGATGGCGTCCGCCACGGACGACGGTCCGACGGCGGCGTCACCGCCCGCGAAAAGCCATTCTGCGGAAGTCTGGCCGTAAATCGGGTCCGCCCAGACGAATTTGGACGGCGTCAGTTTGAGGTCCAGCCCGTCCACCAGCGGCTTGACTTCAAGCGACTGGCCGATCGCCGCGATGACCTGGTCCGCCTCTTCGATGAACGGCTCTTCGCCCGCGCGGGCTTCCGGACGGCGGCGTCCGCTGCGGTCGTACTCGCCCAGCCACATGTGCTGGCATTTGACGCCGGCCACGCGGCCGTCTTTCGCCACGATTTCCTGCGGGGCGACGAGCATCTTGAGCAGCACGCCCTCGTTGACGGCCTCCTCGATCTCTTCCTTGTACGCCGGCATTTCGTCGCGGGTCCGCCGATAAACGATGGTAACGCGTTCCGCGCCCAGGCGAATGGCCGTGCGGGCCGCGTCCACGGCGGCATTGCCGCCGCCGATGACCACGACCTTCTTGCCGACCGGAACCGATCCGCGCAGGTTGTATTCGCGCAGAAACTGAATCGCTTCCGTCACGCCTTCGGCATCTTCATTGGCGATGCCCAACCGGGCGCCCTTCGGCGCGCCCACCCCGAGGAAG
>CAZLII010000367.1:0-5268 GCA_964559065.1 uncultured Nitrospirales bacterium
GTTGCCACTGTCTTTTCCAGCGCGGAGCGCTTCCCCATCTCGTTGCACCGCAGCCGCGGTGCAACGAGGACAGGTATCACCGCTTTTCCCTGCGCAGAGCGCCGCACCATGGCGTTGCACCGCAGGAGCGGTGCAACGAGAACAAAGTCCGACATGTCCGACATGTCCGACATGTCCGACAACCCGAAAATCACTCCGCAGCCTCCACGCGCGACGCCGGACGTATCCGCGCCGCAGGGCGAATGCCCTCCGCCGTCGTCCGCACCTTGTACACGCCGGTGCGCGCGGTGACATAGAGCGTCTTCCCATCATCGTCCCCAAAGGTGCAGTTCGCGGGCGCTTGGGGGAAGCGGATGCTTTGCAGGGTTTCTCCGCTGGGACTGAAGACCTCCACCCCGGCGCCGCCGGTGCACCAGATGTTGCCCTTCACGTCCACTTTCATGCCGTCCGGCCCCCGAATCGCGCAGAGCACCCGGTCATTGCTCAGCGCGCCGTCCGCCGCCACATCGAACGCGCGGATGTGCCCGGCTTGGGTGTCCGCGATATACAGCGTCTTCTCATCCGGCGACAACGCCAGCCCATTCGGTCTCTTGAAATCCTTGACCAGCAGTTTGACATCGCCGGCCAGGGTGACGGCATAGACGCCGGAAAAGCCCAACTCATCGTTGGGACCGCCGAGGCCACCTTCGAGGCCATACGGCGGGTCTGTGAAGAAGACCATGCCGTCGGACCGTACAATGACATCGTTGGGGCTGTTGAAGCGTTTGCCGTCATAGCGGTCGGCGAGCGTTTCCACCGTGCCGTCGGCATTGGTCCGGCTGACGCGCCGGTTCTTGTGTTCCGCTGCGATGAGCCGGCCCTCCAAGTCCAGCGTCAGGCCGTTGGACTGCCCGCTGGGATGACGGAACACCGTCTTGTTGCCCCGGTAGATGGTGTCGGCGGGGATGTCGCTGAATATCAGTTCGCCCGATGGCAGCCACAGCGGCCCTTCCGTGAACTGAAACCCATCGGCCACCAGTTCCACCTCGCCCGCCAGGAATCCCGCCTCAGCCCCCAGCACCAGCGCACTCAGTAATAGCATTGACATGGCTTGATCCTCCTATCATTCGCGTTATGCACCTCGTCAGTATAGCCTCCCCAAGTTCTGGAGTACAGGTTTTAGCCTGCTTGGTTTGGAGTGCAGGCTTTGGCCTGTCAGGATGCATGGACCTCACCTGTAGTGGACGGCGCTTGTCCGAAGGCGCTTCGCGCCGATACAATCAGGTAAGCGATGAGAAGATTATTTCCATATGCGGTCGGTATGTGTTGCGCAGTCGTGTTGCTGATTGGTTGCGACGCGGTGCGTCTCAGCGGGGGGGACTTTCCGGAAGAATTGACCGTTGAAGTAGCCGTGTTTGAAGGCGGCTATGGCGTTCACTGGCATCTGGGGATCGCGCGGCGTTATGAGGAGGAAATGGCGGCGCAGGGGCGGGCATTGCGCGTGGATTTGTGGGGTGATCCTCGCCTCTCGGAGAAAATCAAGCCCCGCATCCTCCGGGGCGACCCGCCGGACGTCGTTCTGATGCATGAACTGCCGATATGGCTGCTCATCGCCGCAGGGAAGATACTGCCGTTCGATGATGTCCTGGACCAGCCGGCGCTGGATGCCGCATCGCCGTGGCGCGATTTGTTCCTGCCCGGCATGTTGTCCATGTACCGGGCGGATGGCAAGACCTTTGCGATTCCGTCGGCGATTCAGGCGTGGGCGTGCTGGTACGACGCGCGGCTCTTTCGCCGGCACGGCTGGACGCCGCCCGCCACCTGGACGGAATTTGTCGCGTTGTGCGACCGCATCCAGGCGGCGGGTATCGCACCACTCGCGTTTCAGGGCAAGTATCCGGGCTATGCCTGGTTCACGTTCATTTCGCTGGTGCAGCGTTGCGGCGGCCTGGCCGCCATCAACCGCATCAATTTCATGGAAGAAGGCGCGTTCAGTCACCCAGATGTGGTGTGGGCCGCGTCGCTGCTTCAGGACATGGCGCGCAGTCATTTCCAGCGCGGCGCAATGGCCATGACCCACACCGAGAGTCAGTTGCAGTTCGTGAACAACCAGGCCGCGCTCATCTTCTGCGGGCTGTGGCTGCACAACGAGATGAAAGCGTCCACGCCGCCGGGCTTTGAAATGCGCTGTTTCACCGTGCCCGCCGTGGAAGGCGGCAAAGGCAATCCGCGACTGGTGAACGGCGCGGGAGCGGAATTCCTATTCGTGCCCGCCGATGCGCGACGCCCGGAGGAAGGCTTCGCGTTCGCAAGGTACATGGTTTCGCTGCGCAATGCTCCGGAGATGGGTAGAGCCATCGGCGTATTGTCGCCCCTGCACGGCGGCACGCCGCGCGAGACCGTGGACCCGCCGCTCCAGTCCGCAATGGACATGATAGATCAGGCGGAGGCGTTCTTCTATGAACGCACCTCGGAGTTGCTGCTGGAATGGATGAATCAAGTGATGCAGCCAAACCTTGCCGCACTGTTGCGCGGCGAGTTGACGCCGGAGGCCTATTGCGCCGCACTGGACCGGGGCATGGCCGAAGCGAAGAAGAATCCGGACCTCATTATTCCCGACTATATGCCGTTTGATCCTATCCAATTTGGGGAAAAACCATGAGCCGGAATCATGGCCGGAGCATATTCATCGCAGTGTTTCTCGCGCCGGCCCTGGTATTGTTCTCCGCATTTGTGGCGCTGCCCGGCGTGCGGGCGCTGCTCTACAGCCTGCAGCGCTGGGACGGGTTGACCGAAGCAAGGTGGGTCGGCCTGGACAATTTCGCGCGTCTTTTTCGCGAGGGCGACCTCTTTCTCATCGCGCTCGGACACAACCTTTTCCTGCTGGGCGTGGCGGGATCGCTGATTCTCATCCTGGCATTGGCTTTTGCGGCGATGCTGCACCGGCGCATCCGGGGCGCGGGGCTTTTCCGCGTGGCGTTTTTCTTTCCCAACGTGATCGCGGCGGTGGCCGTGGCGCTGTTATGGATTCTGCTGTACAGCGCCACGGATTTCGGCGTGTTCAACGCCGCGCTCGGCGCGTTCCAAGGCATGTGCCACTCCTTCGGATGGGACTGGCCGCGCATGTCGCTGCCTTTTCCATTCCTGGATTCCCGTCATCTCCTTTATGCGTTGATCCCGATGATGGTCTGGGGCGCGGTGGGCTTTTACATGGTGCTCTTTCTCGCGGCGATGGAGGGGATTCCGGAGGAGTATTACGAAGCGGCGAAGATTGACGGCGCGACGCCCATCCAGCAGTTTCGCCACATCACGCTGCCGCTGATCCGCGAGGTCTTCACCGTCGGCGTGGTGTTTCTCGTAATCACGAGTCTGAAGTTTTTTGATCCCATCTGGGTGATGGAAAATCAACGCCCGACCCGCGATTCGCATGTCCTGACCACGCTGCTGTATCAGAAGGTCTTTACCGAGTACAACGTCGGCTACGGGTCCGCTGTGGCCGTGATGCTGTTTCTTCTGGTCTTCTGCGCGACATTAATCAGCCTCAAACTGTCGCGCACGGAAAGGGTCGAATACTGATGCGCGCCGCTGTCGCCAAAACCGCCGCATGCCTGCTCCTCTGCGGGTGGCTCGCGGCCGTGGCGTTGCCGCTGGGATGGGTGTTTCTGAACTCCCTGCGCAGTTCCCAGGAATTTGTCGCCAATCCCTTCGGCATGCCGTGGTTTCTGACCGGATCGCCGCCGGACGGACGCCTCGCCCGCGAAGAACTGGATGCCGCGTTGGCCTGCCACGATGCACAAGGCGCTGATCTCATTCAACACCTGCGGGCGCAGTTTGATCGTCTGGACGCCGACGGCGACGGCTTCATCACGGAAGAAGAGGCGTATGCGGCAGGGTGGGTAGAGGCGGAGTGGGGGAGGGCGCTCAGGTTGGCGGACCGGGCCGGATCGCGTCGCGCCGCGTGGGAGGAAGTGAGGGCGAACTACGCGAAGGCATGGGTGGAATCGCGTTTCAGCAGTTTCTTTGCCAACAGCATCATCGTCACCGGCATTTCGCTGGCGGGCATTCTGGCGGTCGGCGCATTGGCCTCCTATGTGCTCGCCCGCTTCACTTTCCCCGGCGCGCGCGCGTTGTTTCTCTTTTTCATCAGCGGCATGATGATCCCCGCGCAACTGGTGCTGGTGCCGCTGTTCTTCCAGTTCACCTGGATGTCGCAGGCGGGCACGCGCTTTTTGCAGCCCTTCGGTTTGGAACTGCAAATGCACGATTCGCTTTCCGGACTCATCGTGATCTACATCGCCCTGAGCCTCCCCTTCACCATTCTGGTGCTCACGGGATTCTTCAAGACCCTCCCCGGCGAACTGCGCGAAGCGGGCATCATGGACGGTTGCGGCGAATACCGCGTTTTCTGGCACATCATGCTCCCGCTCGCCCGGCCTGGCATCATTACGGCAGCCATCTTCAACTTCATCGGGCTGTGGAACGAGTACCTTTTCGCGCTGGTTTTTGTGAACGCGGCGGACAAGAAGACCCTCCCGCTGGGGCTGGCGAGCGTCAGTATGCAGTCGCAGTATAAGACCGATTTTGGCCTGCTCTTCGCCGCGCTGGTGATCACCATCGCGCCGACGTTGCTGGTGTATATGCTGCTGCAACGTCGCCTGACGCGCGGGATTACGGTTGGCGCGCTGAAGGGGTGAGGGAGTGGGCTGCTGCGTCGGTCGGATAAGTCGGACGGGTCGGACAAGTCGGACAAAGTTCTGGAGTCCAGGCTTTAGCCTGTCGGGGCTTGAAGCAAACCCTTGGGTTTTCTCCATCCCCAGCACGCTAAAGCGTGTACTCCAAACTTCACCCAGTTCTGGAGTCCACCCTTGGCATGTCTTGGGGCAAACGGTACATCTGCACTATATTCCGTATTCCGTATTCCGTATTCCACATTCCACATTCCGCATTCCGCATTCCGCATTCCGCATTCCACATTCCGCTTTACCCTCCCCCATGGCTTATGCGAGAATGCGAAACATGAGATCCCAAACGTCACCGATACCTTTTATTTGGATTTGCCACGGCTGCGGCGCGGAAGCCCCGCTATCGGCGGAATTTGCTTGCCCAAATTGTGGAGAGCCGCGCAGCCTGCACGCGCTGGCCGTACCATCGGCGCGACTGATGCGTCGCGCGCCCGCATCGCTCTGGCACTACGCGCCGTTGCTACCGGTTTCGCGGCGCCGCTTCCGCGTAACGCTGGGCGAAGGAGCGACGCCGCTTATTGCAGTCCCACGCATGGCGCGGCACTTC
>CAZLII010000368.1:0-5247 GCA_964559065.1 uncultured Nitrospirales bacterium
AATGTGACATTTCTAACGAGTCAAAGCATGTGACATTTTAAAAGAGTTTTGACAAGTGGAATATTTTGATTTGATTCCATCATTGTGCCCCCGTATAGTAAGCGACAGTATGCCTTCGGTGGTCGTGGGCAGTGGCATGTGGGGGCTATAGGCCCAAAACAGGAGAGTGTGACATGAGGAGACGTACAAGATTGTTTCTGTGGGGAGTGTTGGTGGCGCTTGTGTTGGCATTGTTTGCGCCCGGCGTCGTATCTCAGGCAAGCGACGGCAAAATCAGTGATCCGGAGACATGCGGGTCGCAGGTTCCTGACTTCTAGACCCCTGCTCAATTCACAACAGGGAGGCTTCGCCAATTGCCGAAGATGGTCATGCCAAAGAGCATGTCCGGTCCGGCAATAATTGTTGTTGTATGTGTGCAGTCTTTCCAGGCGATCGGTATTTGTGTATCCTTTCATGTTCCACACAGAAACGTTCGTCGTCAGGTCATATTCGCTGATGATGCTAATCGCGGCGATGACCGCCATCTTGACGACGGCATGGCGCGCCCATGGCCGGAAAGACGTGAACGCAAACGTACTGTTTCTGATGCTTCCAACCGCCATTCTTGGCGGTTGGATTGCATCAGGCGTTGCCGTGACAGACGGTGCGGCATTGCGGATGCTGTGGCACAATCTCTCTCCATTCACGAGGAAGGGCCACACGGTCACATTTTTCTGCATGGGCGCATGCCTCGCGATGGCGCCGATTCTGATTTTCCAGGGCCGTGCTGCGTTTGCATACCTTGATGTGCTTGCGCCGTCTTTTCCGCTGGGATTCGCCTTCGCCAAGTTGGGCTGTTTTCTGGCCGGCTGCTGCGCCGGCGCCCTGTGCGCGTACCCATTTGCGGTTACGTATCCATATGGCAGCGAATGCTATAAGACGCAATGGCAGGCCGGGCTGCTTGCTCCTCCCAGTGCATTGATCCTGGATGAGGCGGATCGTCCTCAACGCCTACTTGGGCACGCCCAGTCGCTACGGCTTGCGCGCAGCAATCCCCCTGAATTCGCCGTCGCCCACGCGCAAAAGCACGGCGTCACATTCGACGAATTGGCGCTTGCCGCATCGAAATCGCGCTCACTTGGCGTCTGGCCCATTCAACTCATTTACATATTAGCCGCGACCGTCTTGTGGGTTGCTTCCGAAGCGCTCTTCAGGAAGTCCGCTTTTCCCGGTGCAACAATCGCCTTCGTCTTGGCCGGCTACGGACTGATGCGCATTACGTTCGACTTCTTTGTGCAAGAACAGGGTCCACTGTTGCTTCGGCTGACTGTTCCGCAATGGTCCGGTGTGCTTGCCCTGATCATGGCGGTTCCCCTGGGCATAACAGGGTGGCGGCTGGCGCGTATCAACTTGTAATCTGCAGGGTGGGCGCCGCACAGTGGAAGCCCCCACTGTCGCCGATGTAATCCATGGCGGGTTTCATTGCGTTTCCGTCTATTTCATTAACCCTATATGACTACCGCTATAATCTTGGCACAGAAGATGACCTCAATCCTGATTTTGAAATCGTTATTAGAACTTTGTTAACATAGCATTCAACCTGCCCATGATAGTCATGGCAGTATATAAGTAAGATTGTAACACAAAAGGGAGGGAGATGTCATGAGTTGGATTATCGAGTTTATTTCGCTGGTGGCATTTAAGGGGCCTTGGGCAATTATTTCCACAGTAATATTGATTATTACGTCTATTTTGGGAGCCATCTTTGGAGGAGGCGGCGGAGGCGGCGGCGCCGAATGTTCTGGTGGTCGGTATTGTTACTCCACTTATCAGGAAGCGTTAGTGGCATGCGGCCAGTATAACGTAGGAAGTTGTGTTGAGTCCACCCCCAATGGGGGTTATATGTGTCACTACTGCAACAGCAAGATTGCTGCGGTCAGCGATGCGCCTTACGACATGGGATACGCAGACGGCTGGAACGACTATGAATTTGAAAAGAACTATCAAGAATCCATAAAGAATGTCTATTCAGAGACCGCTTCTGTTGAATATGCGCGGGGATACGAGGCCGGGTGGTTTGCTGCAATTGATCGACCAAACCAATAAAGCAGGGCCAGCAAGCAGTGCCTTTAAATAATCTCGCGGCGTAGCGACCTACTGTTGTGGCCGGTCTCTTGACCGCGCCACAGTCTCGACCGACGGTCTCCAGCATGTAGGGCACCAGGACTCCGGTGGCCCTTTGTAGACAATCCATCTACGGCGGACACGCAGCAGACCGGCCACAAAGATGTTATCGGTCAATTCTCCGGCAGGGAACCGGCACAGAAACCGTCCCATGTGCCTTCGCCCGGACAAGCGTAATACCCGCCAGCGTTGTAGAACTGAATCACCCGCAGGAGTTCGGAAATGATGATCAACCAGTCCTGAGGATTGTAGTCCGAGGAGTGCGGCCCGCAGCCCTGTTGTCCCGCGTTGGGTCCAGGTACATAGCCGTCTTCTGTACTTTCCGGTGGAATGCCGCAGTGGTAACCCCCGGAGTTGTAGAACTGGACCACCCGGAGTAACTCCGACAGATTTATGCGGTTATCGCCATTCTGGTCCGCGCTGTGAAACAGGCCCGCTCCTTCGCCTTCGCATCCCCCGCGACCGCAAAGCAACGGTTCAAAAGCGTCCGGAATACCGTTGCCGTTGGCGTCGGCGAAGGTGCCGGCAACCTCGATGATGGCGGGGCGGGTTTTCACGCCCGCATCATTCCACAGGCCGTCGCCGGAGCGAATTTCTGCCCAATGCTCATTGCCGCCGGAATTGTTCGGCTCGCCGCCCCGCCAGTTGGCGTACAGGCCGCCCACGGCGCTGCCGTCCGCGTCGCCCTGCCAGAACTGTTCGCCGGTGGCAATCCACCGCCAGACGCCTTCTTCGTCCTGGTCCGTGGCGCCGATCCAAGCGGTGCCCACCCGGCTGGCGATGCTCCACGCAAGAGCGTTCTCGTCCGCGTTGCTGATCTTCATCAGGTTCGAGGGGTAGGGTACACCGCCGATGGTGAGATTCTCTGCGTAGACCTGGGCATCCACCCACGTCATTGCTGTCGAAGCGACCAAATAGACTTTGCCGGTTGCCGGCACATACATAAAGTGAATGCCCGGTATCACGCATCCCTTGTTATTGCCGGCGCATGCTCCGGGACCCGTGCCGCAGTCCTGAATACTCGGATTGCTCACGGCCGCCAACCAAGCATCTCTGTACATGTATTGGCCATAGTACTCTTGCACGTTGTTCACACCGTCACCATCGAAATCGCCGCACCAGGACAAGGTAGCGGGCAGGAGGTTATAGAGCGCAAGATTCGGGGCGCCGATGTTCCAACCGGAACCGTAGTCCCGCATTTCATAAATGGTCTCCGCCACAATGCCCACCGAGCCTTCAAAAGAAACCAGGGCGCGCGTGTATGACCCATCGCCCAGGAGCATATAGCCAGCCATCACCAACTTCAGCGGCGGCATTAGTGAAGCAATCAGAGGGCCCAAGTCTGTCTCCAGCCGCGTCACGTTCGCCTTGAAGCCCTCGTGCACCATGTCGTGCATTGGATGGCTTGTGTCCAAGCAAATGGCTTTGACGAGAAAAAGTTCATCCACGTCCAAAATAAAGTTGCCATTGTTGTCGGCCACGGCCGGATCAAGATATGCATACGGATAACCACCCAACAATGTGACATATCTGTTGGCCAAATGATACATCCACGTGTCAAAGTCCACTGTTGGCGCTGTCGCTACCCCATCCCAAGTGAAACTTGTCGGCACATCGGCATAGCCTGTCACGGGCAGCGCCAACAACATCCCCATAGCCATCAAATACAAGCCATTTCGTTTCATGGCAAATTCCCCTTTTTCGTGATTGGCGACAGCGCAGATAGCCCCCCGCACCCCCGACCCTTTATGTCCCGCTGTTTTGCACTATAGTCCCCTGATTGATTTGCATCATACACCGAAAAGGGGACCCTGTCAACCCTATTCCTCTGGCAGGTCGAGTTTGTAGGGTGGCGCAGCACAGCGGAACGCACCATTATCCCCGATGGTCTGCATGGTGGGTTCCATTGCGCTTCGCTCCATTTCACAAAATTTGGTGATAGTGCGCACGGGGGCGAGGGGAAGAAAACGCAGAAAATCGCAAATTGTGGAAGGATTTTCGGGGGTTCGCTGGTCAATCGTTGCGCTTTTTGGTATCCTGTAAGACATGGATACGACAAAAACAACCGAAAAGCGGCCGCGTTGGCGGCGATGGGTCATCGTGGGATTGGCGGTGGTGGTGCTGCTGGCGGGCGGCTGGCAAGGCGTGAAGTGGATCGTCCGGGTGGAGCGGTATCTGCCGATGGTCACCGGGCTGGTGGAACGATACACCGGCCTGCCCGCGACGGTGGGCGACGCGACGCTGCGGCTCCTGCCGTCGCCGCGCCTGGCGGCGTGGGACGTCGCAGTGGGCGCGGATGATTTCCAGGCGATGGCGGCGCGGGTGGATGTGCAGGTGGATGTGTTCGGCCTGTTGCGGCGGCGGGTGGATGTGACCGGGGTGCAGGTCCGGGACGTGACGGTCATGCTGCCGGAAAGCAACGACGCGCTGCTGGAACGCATCAACGCGGTGCGCGAACACTTTGCCGGCGAGTCAGATGATGCGGATGCCGAAGCGCCGACGCCGGCGACCGGGGGCGAACGGGATGCGCTGCATGTCGCGGGCTTCGCCATTCGCGTGGCCGAAGTGCGCGCGCGCGATGTGACGGTGCGCCGGAGCGATGCGGTGTGGCTGCGCGGGGACGCGGTTGCGCGCGACGTGCTTGCATCGCGGATTCCGGCTGAGGTGGACGCGACGGTCCCGTTCCTGGGGGGCGACGCCACGCTGACGGCGGCGGTGACTACGGACCTTTCGGGGGCATCGCCGCGCATTGACGGCACCGCATCCCTCCGACAACTCGACATCGAGGATTTGGCGGGGGACCCGCGCATTCCGCATACGCGGATCACGCTCGACGCCAAGGTCCAGGGCGTTGTGACCGAGGAAATCACTGTGGAACTCTCCGGCGACATGCGCACGGCGGTCTCGGATGCGTTTTCCGGTCGCATCGGCGCCATGGCCGCGTACCGTGACGGCGCGCTGACGGTGCGCGACGCGCGCCTGGATTCCGCAGGACTGGAGGCGCTGGCCGAAGCGGAAATCGCGGCGGAGACCATGACCTTCCGCGTGCCCAAGGCCACCGCGTCCGGGGAAGGGTTGCGGGTC
>CAZLII010000369.1:0-5242 GCA_964559065.1 uncultured Nitrospirales bacterium
ATCGAGCAGCAGCGGATACGAAACTTCTGCATCATCGCGCATATTGACCACGGCAAGTCCACCCTGGCGGACCGGATGCTGGACTTTACCGGTACGGTGGACAAGCGCAATCTGAAGGAGCAGACGCTCGACACGATGGACATCGAGCGGGAGCGCGGCATCACCATCAAGTCGGTGGCGGTGCAGATGCAGTACCGCGCCTTGGACGGTCAGGAATACCTGCTGCACCTGATTGACACACCGGGCCATGTGGACTTTTCCTATGAGGTGTCGCGCAGTCTCGCGGCCTGCGAGGGGGCGCTGCTGCTGGTGGACGCCGCGCAGGGGGTGCAGGCGCAAACTCTGGCCAATGCCTACAAGGCCATCAATCAGAACCTGGAGATCATTCCGGTCATCAATAAGATCGATCTGGCGAGCGCGGACATCGAGGGGACGCGCCGCCAGATTGAAGATGTGATCGGCCTCGATGCGAGCGATGCGGCGCTCGTCAGCGCGAAGTCGGGCGTCGGCACCCAAGAGGTGCTGGAGGCGGTGGTCAAGCGCGTGCCGCCGCCGCGCGGTCGGGGCGATGCGCCGCTGCGCGCGCTTGTCTTCGACGCCAAATACAACACCTATCGCGGGGTGATCGCGTATCTGCGCGTGGTGGACGGCCGCATCCGCGTGGGCCAGCGCGCGTTGTTCATGTTCACCCAGGGCAAATACGAAGTGGCGGAGGTCGGCATCTTCACGCCCGACATGCGCCCCAAGGGCGAACTCGTCACCGGCGAAGTCGGCTACCTCATCTGCAACATCAAGAATCTTGCCGACACCAAAATCGGCGACACCGTCACCGACGCGGTCCACCCCGCCGCGAAACCGCTGCCGGGTTTCGAGGAGGTCAAGCCGGTGGTCTTCTGCGGGATGTACCCCGCCGCCGCCAACGATTACAACGAGTTGCGCGAGGCGCTGGAAAAACTGCAACTGAACGACGCCTCGTTCGACTTCAAGCCGGACAGTTCCGACGCGCTCGGTCTGGGGTTTCGGCTCGGATTCCTCGGCCTGCTGCACATGGAAATCATCCAGGAACGGCTGGAGCGCGAATTTGATCTCACGCTGGTCATCACCATGCCCAATGTGGCCTACCGCGTGGTGAAGACCAACGGCGAAACGATGATCATCGAAAAAGCCTCGCAGATGCCGCTGTCCAATGAAATAGAGGTGTGCGAGGAGCCGTACATCGAGGCGGACATCCTCTGTCCGACGGAATACGTGAGCGCAGTGATTGAGTTGTGCAAGAAAAAGCGGGGGATTCACGTCCGCGTGGACTACATTGACGCGCGCCGCTGCATGATCGTCTATCACCTGCCGCTTGCAGAAATCGTCATTGACTTCAACGACAAACTGAAGACCTGCACCCGGGGCTACGGCTCGCTCGACTACACGATCATCGGCTACCGTCCCGGCGACCTGGTGAAACTCGACATCCTGTTGAACGACGAGCCGGTGGACGCGCTGAGCACGATTGTGCACCGCGACCACGCGGCCTATGTGGGCCGCGCGCTCGCCTCCAAACTGCGCAAACTCATCCCGCGCCAGCAGTTCGAGGTGGCGATCCAGGCGGCCATCGCGCGGCGCGTCATCGTGCGCGAAACCGTCAAGCCCCTGCGCAAGCACGTCACGGCGAAATGCTACGGCGGCGACATCACCCGCAAGCGGAAACTGCTGGAAAAGCAGAAGGCGGGCAAGAAACGCATGAAACAGGTCGGGCTGGTTGAGGTGCCCCAGGAGGCGTTCATGGCCCTGCTCAAGGTGAACGAAGAATCGGATCGCTGAGGTGGACGATCACGCAGAACAAAGCGAATCCCCGCCCGCGCCGTTGTGGATGCGCGTGGTCATCGCGATCACCGGGCCGTGGACCCGCAGCAACCTCCTGCACTGGGTCGCGCTCATCGGGCTGATCCTGTTCATCAAGGGCTGCCTCATTGACCAATACACCATCCCCACCGGCTCCATGGAAGAAACGCTGCACGGCGACCCGCGCTTCTTTCGCGGCGACCGCGTCCTCGTCAACAAATGGATTTACGGCCCGCGCTTCCCCTTCACGACCATCCGCCTCTGGAATTGGGCGAAACCGAAACGCTGGGAGATCGTCGTCTTCCGGCCCATGCTGGGAACCAGCCCGCACCGCACACTGATAAAGCGGGTAGTCGGCCTGCCGGGCGAGCAGGTGCTCATCCGCGACGGGCGCATCCTCATCAACGGCGCGCCCGTGGAACCGCCGGAGGACTTGCGCGATACGCTGCACTACACCACCAGGTTCCGCCCCGCCGAAGACGACGTGCGGCGCGCATTCCTGAGATTGGCGCAGGAAAACGACCCGCTCATGGTGCTCAATCCCGCGAACGAGACCGTGCAACAGTTGTACGCGGACATGGCCCGCCTGCATCCCCGCGTACAGCCGCTCGATTTGAACGCGCTGCCCGTCGAGACGGTGCGGGAACTCTGCGCCGACGTGTCGCCGACCAGCCTCAGCGTCGTGACCGAGTTGATCATGTTCGATCAGCCGCCGCTGCGATATGGCGTGCTCGAAGACCCGGAATACAGCATCGTGCCCGAAGGCTGCTATTTCCTGCTCGGCGACAACAGCGCGCAAAGCGTGGATGGCCGCGTATATGGCTGGGTGGCCCGGAACCACATCTTTGGTCGCACCTTCGCCGTGTGGTGGCCGTGGCATCGGCGGCGCGATTTCACGGGATTCTCCCGCACATGGTGGGGCATGGCGCTGCTCTACGGGATTCCCGCCGCGCTCGTCGGCCTCGAAATACGCCACTTCCTCCGCGAACGCCGCCGCTAACGCCACCCAGATTCTTGAGACTCTCCGTAAGAGGAGAAAGAATCGGCCTGATTCTTCACTCCCGCAGGGAAACTTTTTGTATCCGCGCATCCTTAGCATGCTGAAGCATGAACAACGTACTTCTTTTGTATGTTGTTCACGCTTCAGCGTGCCGGAGATTCTTTCCCTTTATCCGACGGCAATTTCCAGCGCTGTCCCGGGCTTGAGGCGGACGACGCGGGCGAGGGTGACGGAGCCGAATTCGTCGAGGGTCGCGGGGATGGTCATTTTGCCGAGGCGCACCGTGGCGCGTTTTGCGGCGGCGCAATGCGGGAGGTCAATCCGGCTGAGGATGATGTCCCCGCTGAGGACTTCGATAACGGCGCGTTTACGCGTCTGCGTGAAGATGCCCCATGCGCCGTCGAGCGCCCAGAAGCACCGGAAGTTTTCGGGGCGGATGCGCGGCGCGAAGCCGAGAATCCCCGCGCCCTTGTCATGCGAGAATCCGGAAAGCGCAAGCAGCAGCCCATAGGCGGACATGGCGCGCGCGTAGTGATGCCCGCATTCGAACTCATTCCACGGGTTGCGGCGAATGCCGTCGTGTCGCGCGCGCGCGGCCTGGACGATGCGTAGCCCCTCCGCGACCATCCCTTCGAGGATGCAATGGCTCGCTACGTGGTACTCGATGCCCGTCCACACCTCGTCGGAATAGGGGAAGGGCACTGCCGGGCGCCCGCCGCGCGGCCATGTGCAGAGGATCAGCCCGGCCTCGTCGTGGACCGCATAGACCCGTTGCGCGTTGGCGTGTTCGCGCAGGTCGGCGCGCCAGTTGTATTTGACGATGGATTTCAGGGCGCGGCGCACCTGCGCCGGGTCAAGCACATCGCCCAGCCCGGCCACGCACGCAATCCACTGGCCGAGCAACTGGTCGGCCAGACAGCCCTCGCCGAACTGGTAGCGGGGTGCCTTTTCAGGTTCATAACGCTGCACATAATACTCGCCGTTGAACAGGTTCTTCTCGACCCACGCGCGGCCCCGCGCCAACACGGCGCGGTATTCCTCCGCCCTGTCGGATTCGCCGAGGTGCGCGGCGATTTCCGCGCCGGCGGCGAGCGCGCCCAAATAGAACCCCGCCGAGAGCGGGTTCGGTCCGTGAAACTCGATGTCGTAGGTGTTGTGCTGGACGCCGGTCATCACGCCCGACTTGTCGGGGTCCCATTGCACCCACGCATATTCCAGCGCCTGCTTGATGCGCGGCCACAGGCGTCGAATCCACGCGTCGTCGCCGTTGATTTTCCAGTCGCGATAAGACTTGAGGATGCCGCCCATCTGCCCATCGGCGCAGGGCAGGAAATCATTCGGCGGCGATCCCGGCGGCAGTTGCAGGCGGAAGCCCATGCTGCCGTCCGGCCGCATATTGTAAGCGTAGTCCGCTTCGCGCATGGACCGCTCCAGCGCCGGAAAGAGGAACGGCAGCGTCTGCTGGTAGTTCCAGACATGCGTGCACGAACCCTCGCAGCAGCCCGCACCCGGCGCGCAGCCCTCAAACCCATAGAAAGTTCCGTCACTCAGCCGCAGGCATGTCGGCGTCTTCAGAATGGCCATCTGGCTCGACACGGCGTCGAGCGCCGGCGCGGGCAATGTGCTGGAAAACAGCGCGTCATGGAATTGCCGCGTTGCGGCGCAGAGTTCCGCCTCGCGCGCGTGCAATTGCCGCGCCGCGTCCACGGCGTCGCGAAATTGCCCGGCATAGTAATTTTTCCAGACCGGTTTTTCGACGCCGGAGGCCCCGCAGCAATTCTGGGCGGTTGCATGCCAATACTTTTCAAAGTTGGGGAAATACCATGCGATGTAGAACACCACCGTTCTCGATGCACCCGGCTGAAGGCGCACGCATGCGCCGACCGCGCCCGGGGCGCTCTGGCTTTCCGGGGTCGGGTCATAATCATGGTCGGGCAGCAGCCCGGTTGCGGAGAACGTGTCCCAGAATTCGTGCTTGGGCGTAAACCATGGCTCCCGAGACCAGTATTTCATGATGGTGACGCGCTTCTCCGGGGTGAGCAACGCCACGTTGCCGAAACGCGGATGCTCCGGCGGCCACTTGTGCGATGCGAAGAGCAGCCCGCGCAGCGGGCCTTCCTCCACCGGTGTGTTGATGTTCCGGCCAAAGCCATGTTGGGCGGGACCGAGCGCGCGGTCGTTGTCGGCGATGCCCACCGTGCCGACGGGATTGAAAAGGCTCCAGGCGATCGTGGCGTCCACCGTGCGCTTGCGCGTGTTGGTGATCGTGTACTTGAGAATGGCGACGGGATAACCCGACGCATCGGCGTCGCCGGGAATGAACGGGTTATAGGCTTCCAGCCGCAGTTTCACCGGCAGTTTGCGGCTTGCGAAATCAATCCACGAAAAGGGGTATTCCCCGCGAAAGAT
>CAZLII010000370.1:0-2024 GCA_964559065.1 uncultured Nitrospirales bacterium
CTTCGGTCGCGAACTGCGCCTGTGGTGCGGGGTGCACAAGCGCGAACTCGCCAAAGCCCCCCAAGCCATCCGCGCCCACCTCCGTGAATTCGTCTCCCTCGTCGAAGAAGGCGGCTTCATCCCCACCGTGGACCACACCGTCCCGCCCGATGTTTCCTGGGACAACTTCCGCCATTACATGGACGGCAAGATGGCGTTGTTGGCCGGCGACTTCGGGAAACTGTAGCGAAATTCAGAGACGCTTTGACATGCCGGTGAAACGCGCCGTATCATACGGTTTCTTGTGCGGATGAATCGCCATTTTCCTTGGGAACAGCATGGGACGGGTCACAGCCATTGCCAACCAGAAGGGCGGGGTCGGAAAGACAACAACCGCCGTGAATCTTGCCGCCTGCCTGGCGGCGGGGGGACGTTCGGTGTTGCTGGCGGATTTTGACCCGCAGGGCAACACGACCCAGGGCCTTGGCGTGAACAAGAACACCCTGGAGAATTCCATTTACGACGCGCTGGTGAACGGCGTCGCAATGGAAGAGGTGGTGTTGCCGACCGAGGTGGATATGCTCCGCCTGGCACCATCCAACCGCGACTTGGTTGGCGCGGAAGTGGAACTGGTGGACGTTGAAAGACGGGAATTTGTCCTTCGGGAGCGGCTGGCGTCGGTACGGGACGACTATGATCAAATTATCATTGACTGTCCCCCTTCGCTGAGCCTGTTGACCTTGAACGCGCTGGTGGCGGCGGATGATGTCATTATCCCGTTGCAATGCGAGTACTACGCGCTGGAGGGGCTGAGCGAACTCCTCCAGACCGTGATCCTGGTGCGCGACAAATTGAACCCGTCGCTGCGCGTATTGGGCGTGCTGCTGACGATGAACCAGCACACGAACCTGTCCCGGCAGGTGATGGAGGATGTGCGGGGCTATCTCGGCGGCAAGGTCTTTGACACGGTAATCCCGCGCAATGTGACGTTGAGCGAAGCGCCGAGTTTCGGGAAACCGGTGATTCTATACGATCTGAAATCGCCCGGGGCGCAGGCATACATGGCCCTGGCGCGGGAGGTGATATCGCGTGGCTAAAACAAAGAAAAAAGGCTTGGGCAAGGGACTGAGCGCGTTGATCGGCGACAACGCCTCCGCGCTGCCCCCCGCATCGGCATTGAATGGCGCACCGTCGCTGACGGCGGGTCCGGAATCCGCTGAGATGTCCGACGGTTCGCGGCTCATCGTCCTCAACCCGACGGAAATCCTGCCCAATCCGCGCCAGCCGAGACGCGATTTCGATGAGGTCGCGCTGGAGGAACTGGCGGCATCCATCCGCCGCGACGGTGTGCAGGAGCCGGTCATTGTGCGGCGCACTGCTGCGGGTTACGAACTAGTCAGCGGCGAGCGCCGCGTGCGCGCCTGCATTCTGGCGGACCTGCCGCGGATTCCCGCCATCTGCCGCGATGTCTCCGATCGCGACATGCTCAAACTCGGCCTGATTGAAAACATCCAGCGTGAAGACCTGAATCCGATCGAACTGGCGAATGCATACCAAGCGTTGATTGAGGAGTTCAAATGGACGCAGGAAGAACTGGCGGCGGAAGTGGGCAAAAACCGCGCCACCGTCACCAACACGCTCCGCCTGTTGCAACTGCCTGAACTGCTCCAGCAGCAGGTGGCCGACGGCTCATTGAGCATGGGCCACGCCAAGGCATTGTTGTCCATTTCCTCTCCCGCCGCGCAACTGGCCGCCGCGCGCAAAATCGTCAAACACGGCCTGTCCGTGCGGCAGGCGGAAAAACTCGCGGCGGAAACCGCGCCGAAACCAAAGAAAACTGCGCCGAAAGACCCGAATATCGCCGCCATTGAAGATGATTTGCGGCGGAGCCTGGGCGCGAAAGTGCACATCAAATCCCAGCAGGGGGGCAAGGGCCGCATCGAGATTGAATACTTTAATCTCGATGAACTCGACCGCCTTCTGGATTTGCTGCGGGTGCGGCACGGTTGAAGATAGCGCAGGCGGTCTGCCTGCAAAGAAGGGCA
>CAZLII010000370.1:2124-5238 GCA_964559065.1 uncultured Nitrospirales bacterium
GCAAGGACAGCAAGGACAGCAAGGACAGCAAGGACAGCAAGGACAGCAAGGACAGCAAGGACAGTAAGGAGACGAAGAACTTTATATGCTGGATGTGAAACTCTTGAGAGAACAGCCGGATGTGGTGCGCGAGGCGCTGGCGCGCCGGGGCGCGCCGATAGACCTGGACGCCATTCTGGCCATTGATGCGCGCCGTCGGAAACTGCTCTACGATGTGGAGCAGTTGCGCGCGGAGCAGAACCGCGCATCGGGGGAAATCGCGGCGCGCAAGCGCGCGGGGGAAAACGCGGATGACGCCATCGCCGCGATGAAGCAGGTCAGCGATAAGATCAAGGCGCTGGAGGAGCAGGTGCGGGATGTGGAGGCTGAGTTCTCGGCGGCGGCGCTCACGCTGCCGAACATCCCCGATGCCAGTGTGCCAGTCGGCAAGGATGAATCCGCGAACCGCGTCGAGCGCCACTGGGGCGAGCCGCCCGCGTTTTCTTTTGAACCAAAAGACCATGTGACGCTCGGCGAAGCGCTTGACATTCTTGATTTCGAGCGCGCCGCGAAACTTGCCGGGACGCGTTTCGTGCTGTCGCGCGGAGCCGGAGCACAACTTGAGCGCGCACTTATCAATTTCATGCTCGACATTCACACGCGTGAGCATGGTTATACCGAGGTGCTGCCGCCGTTTATGGTCAACTCCGACAGCATGCGCGGTACCGGGCAATTGCCCAAATTTTCCGGGGACCTGTTCCGGGTGGAGAACGCCGATTTGTGGCTGATTCCCACAGCGGAAGTGCCGGTGACCAATATCTTCCGGGATGAAATTCTGCGGGATGAGGTCTTGCCCATCCGCTATGCCGCGTACACGCCGTGCTTCCGCAGCGAAGCAGGCTCCTACGGCAAGGACACGCGCGGCATGATCCGCCTGCACCAGTTCAACAAGGTGGAACTGGTGCAGTTCACGCGGCCCGAAGAATCCTGGGAAGCGCTTGAACGGCTCACGGCGCACGCGGAGGCCATTCTGCAGAAACTGGGGCTTGCCTATCGCGTCGTTACCTTGTGCACGGGGGACCTCACTTTTTCCGCCGCGAAAACCTATGACCTCGAGGTCTGGTTGCCCGGGCAGAACGCGTATCGGGAAATCAGTTCCTGCTCGAACTTCACCGATTTTCAGGCGCGCCGCACCAATATCCGATTCAAGCGCGGCAAGAAGCCGGAGTTCGTGCACACGCTCAACGGTTCGGGGCTGGCGGTCGGCCGGACCGTGGTCGCCATTCTGGAGAACTATCAGCGGGAAGACGGCAGTGTGATGATCCCGGAGGTGTTGCGGCCATACATGGGCGGCCTTGAGTGCATCGGGGAAAGGCCATGAAGGATATTTACGCGGAAGCGGCGGACAGGATTCGCAATGCGCAACGCGTGATTGCCGTGACGGGGGCCGGCGCATCGGTCGAAAGCGGCATTCCCGATTTCCGCAGCCCCGGCGGGCTGTGGACGAAGTATCCGCCGTTTGAGTATGCCACCATTGAGGCGTTTCACGAAGACCCCGACAAGGTATGGGTCATGTTTTATGAATTGGGCGAAACCCTGATGCAGGCCGAACCAAACCCGGCGCACTATGCCCTGGCGCGTCTCGAGGAGAAAGGGTTCCTGCAGGCGGTCATCACGCAGAACATTGACGCGCTGCACCAGCGCGCGGGCAGCAATACCGTCATTGAATATCACGGTAATGCCGATATCCTGGTCTGCTCTGCGTGCTTCCGCAAGCGGCGCATGGACATCTCCCACCGCGACCACGGCGCGCCCCGCTGCGAATGCGGGGGCTATATGAAGCCCAATGTCGTGCTTTTCGGAGAGATCATTCCGCCGCAGGCCCTGCTGCAATCCGAAACCCTCGCGCGCACCTGCGATGCGCTCATCATCGTGGGCACCTCCGCCCAGGTCTATCCCGCAGCGGGGCTGCCCTACACCGCCAAGGACGGCGGCGCATACATCATCGAATGCAACGTGCAGCCCACCGATTTCACCCGCGCCATCACCGACGCCTTTCTGCAAGGTCCCGCCGGTGAAACCCTCCCCCGCCTCGCCGACATGGTCATCGGTAAAGAAGACTGAAGAACCATCACCCCCGAAGTTGACGGTAGTTATCCGGTAAGTGCTATGAAATGCTGTATTATCCGCACAGATTTGAACACCGCATGCACAGACAGCATAATAAGTCAAAATCACTATGATGCCACAGCAAAGGGGAAGCAAAAATGTCATCGTTATCTCATGCAAGTGATACACCCAGCCGCAACGCAGCCCCGGGTATCCGCGTAACCGCCTTGCTAATTCTGGGATATGCCGTTCTCGCTATTGCACAACCCCAACCTGCGGCTTCTTCATCTTCGGCAACACCGGAATCCGATATTGCCGTGCCTGCGCACGCACAGTCTTACCCAGCAAGTACAAGCGCGGCTCTTCATGATGGGGAATCCATTGCTGATGTTCGCTCCCGTATCAAGGCCATAGAAGATGACCGTATCGGAGACGCCATAGCCCGTGCAGAAGCCAGCGCAGACAGAATGATGGGATGCGCGCAGTTCTTCATTGGCGTGATGGCCGTTGTCGCTGCAGTGCTGACAATCCTTGCGGCAATTGCCTTGGCGTTTATGGCTGTTGATTGGTGGTCAATACGGCAGTCTGCAAGAAAAGCCAAGAGGGACGCCAAACAAGCAAGGAAGGACGCCGAACAAGCAAAGAAGGACGCCGAAGAGGCAAAGACTCTTGCAGAACAAGCAAGGAAAGCAGCCGACGAAGTAGATTCTATGGCGAAGGAAATGCGTGCATTGCAGGAGAAGAGCGAAAGAGAAAATCGCAAGACAGTGGAACGAATGCAAATTATCCGGGCGCATACAGAAGCGGAAGCGGAAACCAACGTGGAAAAGAAGAAGGCGCTCTATGAGGAAGTAAACGCTAAATACATTGAATGGTTAAAAAAATATCCAGACGAACCCGACACCGCTGGGATTATGTTCAACAGGGCTGTTCTCCTTGGGCAGATGAAGAAGGAAAAAGAAGCAATCGCTGCCTACGATGAGGTGGTCAGCCGTTTTGGCAATGCCGCAGAGTTGGAACTCAAAG
>CAZLII010000371.1:0-5212 GCA_964559065.1 uncultured Nitrospirales bacterium
TAGCGCTCCGCGCAGCGCCTCGTAGTGCGCGATTGAGACCGGCACATGATATCGCCCGGCGCGACATCGCCTGCGTATGCTTTCCAAAACTCCTGTGGTGTCATGGCCGCATTGTAGCAGACGCGGGCATCCAATTGCGCACAGATTCCGGGAAAAAGAACGCGCACAGTCCATCGGCGGAAGGCGCTTCGACAGCAGGAGAAAACATCGAATTACGCGCCGTTCTGGGTTAGCGCCGTTTTCGCTTTGGCTGTTCCGTGGCGGGCTGGTCCCGGTGGCGTTCGATTTTTTCCTGAACGCCTTCGAGGTTGGGATCAAGGCGGCGGGCGCGTTCCCATTCGGCGAGCGCGCGGGGGATGTCGCCCTTGAGTAGATAGATGTCGCCCAGATGATCGCGAAGAATGGCGTCGTCAGTTTCCATGCCGTAGATGGCGCGGCGGATGAGGTCGAGGGCCTCATCGGCCCGACCCTGTTTGTAATAGACCCAGCCGAGGCTGTCGAGGTAGTAGGGGTTCTCCGGGCTGAGTTCGAGGGCGCGCTGCAGGAGCGCCTCGGCCTTGTCGAGTTTCACGCCCTTCTCCGCGTAGAGGTATCCCAGAAAATTGAGCGCTTCCGCATCGTCGGGGTTATGTTGGAGAAACTGTTCGAGATGCGCTTCCGTGTCCTCGAAATGGTCCAGTTTCTCGTAACAAATCGCCAGATAATAGTGCACCCAGGGGGTGTGCGTTTCGGAACCGATAAGGGGGGTGAGCGTCTCGACGGCTTCCTCATGCCGTTCCAGGCTCATGAGGATGCGGCCCTGGATGATGCCGAGGATGCGGCTGTCGCATTCGGCCCGGATGCGGCCGATGCGTTCGAGCAGCCAGTCGCCGGCGGCGTCTTTGCCGAAGAGATACAGTACGGCGTTGAGGTGCTCGTTGCATTCCTCATCGAGATCGCCTTCGATATCATCTAACGATTCGATGAGCGGCAGATAGGGCTCCTGCTTGTCCTGACGCGCAAGGGCGGTGAAAAAGGTGCCGAAGATGGGCGCGCCGGCCGGCGGCGCGGCCTTTTCCGCGAGGTCGGGGCGCCCGGCGCGCAGCAGGGAATACATGGTTTCGATATGGTGCTGCGGTTTCACCTGGTCTCCGGCGAGGATGGCACTGAAGAGATTGAAGGCGTCGTCATAGCGGCCCAGCCGGGTCAGCGCGCCCGCAAGGTGTTCCATCGCCGTGATGTCGTCCATGCGCCAGCGCAGATAATGCTGCAAATGGGCCGCGCTCTCCTCATTGTCGCCCACATCCAGGCAGAGGATGCCGAGGGTGTAGCGGGCCTGGAGCAGGTTGGGGTTCAGTTCCAGGGCGCGGTTGAGCGCCTCGCGGGCGGCGGCGACGTCTTTGATGCGGGCGAGATTGATGCCGAGTTGATAGTGCAGTCCGGGAAGTTCGGGATTGAGTTCGATAAGCCGTTGGTAGACATCAATCGCGGCGACGAGGTCGTTGGTGCTTTCCTGGAGTTCCACCAGCGCCCCATAGCCGAGCATATTTTCCGGGTTGAGTTCAATGGCTTTCTTGAATGCCGCCGCAGCGTCGTCGTAGCGGTTGAAGTGGTGATAAATCTCGCCGAGCACGACCCAAAGATTGGGCCGATCCGGCGCCTGGTCCACTGCGCGCTCGCACATTGCGAGCGCTTGTTCATAGTCCTGTTCCCGGAGGTGGTTTCGGATCAGGCGCAGGGTCGGCGTGACTGCATCCGGATCGTGGCGGGCGACCTCGCCCAACTCCGCAATCGCCTTTCCCTGATCGCCCCGCCGTTCATAGACCACCGAAGCAAGGTAATGCGAAATGGCCTTCGCCTGCGGGCCGCCCTGCACCGGCCAGCCCCACTGGCGCACGTGCGCCCATTCGTCCGCGGGCATGGACACGCATCCCGTCAGTACGCCGGTCACCACGGAAAACAGCAAAGTCACAGCCATGGAATGCATCACTCGCATGAAGGTTTCGCCTTATCTATCGCATGCAACAAAGGGGTGTCGGCCTGGGACTGTGCAAGGGGCGCGAAACTGCGCCGATGTTCCGGGCAGGGGCCGAGCCGACGCAGCGCATCCAGATGCGCGCGGGTGCCGTAGCCTTTGTGCGCCGCAAACCCGTAGCCGGGGTATTGTCTATCCATTTCCACCATGATCCGATCCCTGGTCACTTTCGCCACGATGCTCGCCGCCGCAATGGACAGCGACCGCATGTCGCCCTTCACCAGCCGCTGTCGCGGCGGCTCGGCGCCCGGCAGATGGTATCCGTCCACCAACAAAAAATCGGGCTGCACCGGCAGCCGCGCCACCGCCTCTTGCATCACACGGTAGTTCGCCGCCTGGATACCCTCGCGGTCTATCTCCGCCGCCGATGCCGCCGCCACGCCGATGCCATGCCCGCAGGCATACAACGCCGCGTACAGTTCCTCGCGCCGCGCCGCCGACAACCGCTTCGAGTCATCCAAACCCGGCAGCGGACACGCCAGCACCACCGCTGCCGCCACGATCGGCCCGGCCAACGGCCCGCGGCCCGCTTCGTCCACCCCGGCGACACACCGAAATCCCTGCGCCGCCAGGCGCCGCTCGAAGACCAGCATCGCCTCAAGGCGTTGCGTTTCCTGGACCTCCGATGCGGGCCGAGAGTACGCCGATTCATCCCGGGTTTTCATGGAAATTCGCGCCATGACCGCTTTAACTCTACCTTGAGCGGGGGCTGCAGTGCAATGTGCGACATGGAAACATCTCACCAAGCCTTTTCACCAGTGCTGTCCAAAATATTCTTGGCAGCAGGCAAGGTCATTCCTGGTTTGCTTCACTCAGCGGCGCTGTGCGCCGCTTCGCTCGCAATGATGAAAAGAAAGCGTTATGTGTGTTGATTTCAAAGGTTGTGCCAGTCGGCTAATCGGACGGCGGGAAGACGCGCTACGGTGGCGATTTTTAGAGCAGTCCCTTCCTGCGGGCGGTCTTTCTCAGTTCGCCGTATTCAATCAGGGTATCGTAGTTGCAGAGCGCGCTCATGGCGGTGCTGGTGACTGCGATGTCGGACTCAACGATGGCCGCGACGGGATTGAGGCCGCCACAGACGACAAGCCCGACGCGCCCTTGGGGGACGGGGATGTCGAGCAGCGGCTGGCCGGGACTTCCCAGCGCCAGCACGCCGCCGAGTCCAGCGCGCTCTGAGAGTTCTATCCGACGTTGGATTTCCGGCAGGGCGATGGCGGGCGCTTCCCGAAAACTCGCCCCCAATACGCCATTGCCGGTCTTGGCCGCCCGCGCCACGCTGGTCATGTGACCGCGGATGAAAATCTCCAACGGATCGAGTGAGGACCCGTCATAGGTGATGATTTGCGTGAAACGGAGCGGACGCCCCTGTTCCACCTCGACCAGTCCGCCGAATCGCGACGTGGTGGCGATGCGTGCCTGCAGGAAGATGCCGTTGATGGTGACGCTACAGACGGTGCCGATGGCGCAGCACCCCTTGGGAACGCGCACGGCGCCGATATGTTCCCCCGGCGCGCCCAGCGCCACGAGCCGTCCCATGCCCAACCCGGCGTCGAAGGCTTCCATCAGACGCGAGATGGCGGGCCGCGCATCGCGCAGAGAGAGGGTCGAGATGTTCAGAATAACCGTGCCCCGGCGCGCATCGGCGTCAAAATCCATCTGGTAGGCCAGCATGTCCACCCGCGCCGCCACAAAGCCCACCTTGTCCACCACCAACTCGCCTTCCAACTCCTGAATGCCCAGTTTGGTGAGGCGGCGCCCGCGCCGCCCAAGGTTTTCCGTCCAGCCCAATTCATCCCCATGCGAGAGGTAATTGCGGATTGTTCTTTCACCCAGATCAATCCCGCCAGCGCGAAGCGTCTCGCCGATGCGCTGGCTGCCCAGCGGCTTCCCGGCGCTCTGGAGCACACGCAAGATCGCGGCCATCTTCCGCCGCGTCTTGATGTCAATGGATCGCGTTCCCATGTCGTTCCTCTCCCCAAATCGCGTTTTTCAAGAACAATCATAGCACCGGGGTTGCGGGCAAAACAATATCTTACCGGCATTTTTGCCGGTTAAATACGCATCAGAGAAGTTATTGAGATGCCGCACGCTGCTGTCAAAGCGTCCCGGCAATCCTGTTTTCAATAGGGGCCTGGCATGGGGGGCTTTTTTTGACTTGCCCCTATGAAATTCCGTAAACTACCCATAACCGGCTGATGGATGCCGTATTTTCAATTCCCAAATCAACCAGTCGCTAATAAAGGAGCCCTGACCGTGTCATACACCACCGATGTTTTGGAACTGATTGAACGGCGCAACCCCTCGGAGCCGGAATTTCTGCAGGCGGTCCGCGAAGTGTTGGAATCGTTGGAGCCGGTGCTCGACCGCCACCCCGAATACCAGGAGCAGTGCATCCTGGAGCGCATCACGGAACCCGAGCGCGTCATCATGTTTCGCGTGCCGTGGACCGATGACAAGGGGAACATTCACGTGAACCGGGGATTCCGGATTGAATTCAACAGCGCCATCGGCCCCTACAAAGGCGGCTTGCGCTTTCACCCGACAGTGAATCTGGGCATCCTGAAGTTTCTTGCGTTCGAACAGGTCTTCAAGAACTCGCTCACGACGCAGCCCATCGGCGGCGGAAAGGGCGGTTCTGATTTCGATCCCAAGGGAAAATCCGACACTGAGGTGATGCGCTTCTGCCAGTCGTTCATGACGGAACTGGCGCAGCATATCGGCCCCGACACGGATGTGCCTGCGGGGGACATCGGCGTGGGCGGCCGCGAGATCGGGTATCTTTTCGGCCAATACAAGCGTCTGCGCAATGAGTTTACGGGCGTGCTTACGGGCAAGGGGCTGAACTGGGGCGGTTCGCGGATTCGACCGGAAGCGACCGGGTACGGCGCGGTCTATTTCGCGGAGAACATGCTGTCCACGCGCTGCGACAGTATCGCCGGCAAGGTCTGCACGGTGTCGGGTTCCGGCAACGTGGCGCAGTACACCATTGAGAAGATCAACGATCTCGGCGGCATGGCGGTCAGCCTCTCCGATTCTTCCGGTACGATCTACGATCCGGACGGGATCAATGCGGACAAATTGGCCTATGTGATGGAACTGAAGAACATCCGGCGCGGGCGCATCAAGGAATATGTGGAAAAGTTCCCCAAGGCCGAATACCGCGCGGGCGCGCGGCATTGGCACATCAAATACGACTCC
>CAZLII010000372.1:0-5203 GCA_964559065.1 uncultured Nitrospirales bacterium
ACGGGATGCACAGGATTGTTAAGGAAGAAAGCCAACCATGTTTCGAGATTCTTTGAGTTGAGAATCCGGACCTGGCGCGTACAGAGGCCCTATTCTCCCGTTCTTGCGGTCTTCTGCGCATCGCACTCATCCTGTCAATCCTGTTATCTTGTTCATGAGATAAGGTCTATTGATTCTGAGTCAATACACTAGTTTGGCGGGAATTTCTTTATTGTTTTTGGGCGATCAGTCGGACTCCGGGCGCATTGGATGACGAAATCTTTGGGGGATGAACGGTCATTCCATAATAGGTATCAGACCAGGGGCCATGCCGGGGGGTGTGCCCCACGCCAGGGGAACGGCTTTTCCCCTGAATATCCCTCACTGCCTGGCGATAGCGCTGTTGCATCTCGAACATATTCCCCGCCCCCTGTTCCGTCCAGGCTATGTTGCTGTAGGAGCGAGGGGCTTATGGTCGCAGTTCAACCCCCATAATAGAGACGAGGCTAGTCAGGGCAGGCGCCCGGGACGCCCTTGTCTCAAGCCAGCAGTTTGCGAACCTCCTCTGAGAGTTTATAAGTAGTATGTCCAGACTTGAGCAGTTCAAGATATTTTTTGATAAGGACTCTTGCACTTATAATTTCGATCTCAAGTATTGGTATTTGTCTAACGGCAGGCAGAATAATAACCCTTCAAGGACTCAATCGGCATTGCTCGTTCCTGTTCGCAGCCCAGTCGAAGCGTTGCATTGAGGCATTTGCGAAATAGGGTTGCCTCATCTGACTTCGTGCTGGCCATCAAGGGCAATCCTCAGCAATACGGGGCGATAATGACCGGATGTTTTGCTTGGCGGGCGCGAAACGGGCTTATTGTTCTGGATTGGAGATTCTTGGACACAGTTCTGATGTCATCAAAGTCCGTTCGCGTTCATTTTGCGCACCGTCGCGGCAGCGGCGCCGCACCTGGCCTTGTTCGGTGCGAACAATCGCATCCACTTGGTCCGGATACAAGGGAGGGGCAGCCGGCATTCCTCTTGCCAAGTGGCGTAGAGGGCGATAAGGGACGGTGGCGTATTCATTCCAAGGTGATTGGTTGTTGTTCGCAGTATTACACTTTTTGTCTGCGCCGAGGAAGGCGCCGCGTTTGCAGGCTTGATAAACAAGAGTCTTTTAATATAAACTTTCCCGGGAACGTGAGAGAACAGCAGCGCGTCGCGGAAGCGCGTTGCGGGAGAAGTAGCCCGATAGCCGCAGTTTCAGCAGTCGGTTATCGGACTTTGTTTACATGCCAGGCATCCACATGGGCTGACCAACAATTCGGAGGGATACCGACATGAGCAACCAACATCTGACGAATCTTAAGAAGAAACTGGACAGCGGCAATTACGAGCGGCTGGCGGCCATTGACAACGAGGCGCTCCACGCCTTTGTTGCCGACGCCATCGATCTTTGCACGCCTGATTCGGTGTGGGTCTGCACGGATTCCCCAGAAGACATCAAGCACACCCGCGAAATGGCCATTAAACTTGGGGAAGAACGGCCGTTGAAAATTCCAGGCCACACCATTCATTTCGACGGCATGGAGGATCAGGGGCGCGACCGGGAAGTCACCAGATACCTCGTACCGAAGGGCGATTCGCTGAGCAAGGCGCTCAACCAAATCGAACGGGAACAGGGGCTGGCCGAAATACGCGGGCTACTCCAGGGCGCCATGAAAGGCCGGACCATGGTCGTCCGCTTCATGACCCTCGGCCCCAACAACTCCGATTTCAGCATTCCGTGCGCGGAATGCACCGATTCTTTCTATGTTTCGCACGCGCTCGACCTGCTCTACCGGCTGGGCTATGAAGAGTTCAAGCGTCTTGGCCCGAAGGCGCATTTCTTCGCCACGCTGCATTCCAGCGGGAAGGTGGATGAGCGCATGGTCAGCGCCGAGCCGGACAAAAAGCGCATTTACATTGACCACACCACGGACACTGTGTACAGCGTGAACACCCAGTACGCGGGGAACACCGTGGGACTCAAGAAACTCAACCTGCGTCTTACCATCCGCAAGGCCGACCGCGAAGGGTGGCTCGCCGAACACATGTTCTTAATGGGGGTGCAGGGCAAGGGAGGCCGGAAAACCTATTTTGCCGGCGCGTTTCCAAGCGCCTGCGGCAAGACCTCTACCGCCATGCTGCCAGGTGAGATGATTCTCGGCGACGACATTGCTTACTTCCGCGCTGTTGACGGACGTTGCATGGCCGCCAATGCCGAATCGGGCATTTTCGGTATTATCCAAAATGTCACAGCCAAAGATGATCCCGTCATCTGGGATGTGCTCAACAAGCCCGGCGAGGTGATTTTCTCGAATGTGCTTATCAAAGACGGTAAACCCTATTGGCTGGGGATGGGGGTTGACACACCGGACGACGGGGAAAACTTTTCAGGTGAATGGTACAAAGGCAAGAAAGATGAAAGCGGCGCGGAGATTCCGCTTGCGCACAAGAATGCGAGGTATGCGGTCGCGTTGCATGCGCTGGAGAATTGCGACCCCGAATTGGAGAATCCCGACGGCGTGGAACTGCGCGGAATCATGTACGGGGGCCGCGATCCCAAGGCCTACGTTCCGTGCCAGCAGAGTTTTGATTGGGAACATGGGATTGTCGCCTACGGAGCGAGCCTGGAAACGGAAACGACCTTTGCCATCATCGGGCAGGAAGGCGTACCTGAAATCAACCTGATGAGCATCCAGGATTTCGTGTCCGTTCCGCTCGGAAAATATGTGCAGAACAATCTCGAATTCGGCAAGAAACTCACGAATGCCCCCCTGGTTTTCGGCGTCAACTACTTTCTTCGCGACAAGGAAGGCAAGTTCGTCAACGCCGTGCGCGACAAGCATGTGTGGGTCAAGTGGATGGAGCAACGGGTTCACGGTGAAGTGGGATGCGTGAAGACCCCAACGGGCTATATTCCGCGTTTCGAAGACCTGGTGCGGCTCTTCAAAGAGGTCCTCGGCAAGGACTACACGAAGCAGGATTACCTCAGTCAGTTCACCATCCGGGTGCAGGAGAACCTCGCCAAACTGGACCGGGTGGAAAAGTTCTTCAAAGAAAACGTCACCGATACGCCCCAGGCGCTGTTCCGGGTCTGGGCGGACCAGAGGGCGCGTCTTCTCGCCGCCGAGAAGGAATTCGGCTCCTATATTTCCCCGGAGTGTTTCCCCGCCGAATGAACCTTCATTCAGCGAGGTCGAGGCAAATCACAGAAACTTCATACGGTTCCAGGGACAACTGGATGGGTTCCCCGGTGGCAAGGGGCTGCGCGGGGCGCATGTTGGAATCCAAGTGGGCGGCCATCGCCGGGGCCTGCCATTCGTGGGCGATGCGCGCTGCGCCGGCGCGCCCTGCGCATTCCGCCGCCACAATGGCGGCTTTGTGCGCGGCGCGATGGTGGAACACCGTCACCAGTACGTTGTCGGACGCCTCGATTGACGCGCCGTCCTGTGCGCGGTAGTCGACGAGAGCGTAGTACTCGGCGACGCGGCGGCGCAGTTCGGCGTTGCGCCGCACATGCGCCGCAAAATCTGGGTACTGGGTGATCAGCCCGTCGCCGCCGTCAATTTTCATGTCCAGATGCAGTTTGTAAGCGAATGCCTGGTTCACTTCACCATATTCCAGCGCGTCAATTTCCAGGCTGCCCATCAGCCACGGCAGCGTATAGATCACCGGATCGGGAAAGGGCAACAGCGCGGTCCAATCCCACGAACTGTCGCACCACTGTCCGGTGAAATCGTTGAGGCATTCGGAGACCATCACCCCGTCCGGATGCGCCGCGCGCACGAGGGCGCGGGTCTTGGGCAGTAATGTTGCCAGGCCGTCTATGGGCGCCCGGTCGGGGGTGACATGACCGTGCGCGTCGTCATAGCACAACAGCGACTTCTCGGAAATCTGGTCGAGTTGCAGATTGCCGAAGCCATAGCGATCCACGATCCGCGCCACGGTTTCCAGAAAACACACCTGCTGCTCTTCGCAGAAGCAGATTTCGTGGTGCAGCATGGCGCGGTTGCGCATCGGCGCGTCGAAATTGCACCTCGCCCAGTCGCCCGCGTAATAGGGATGGCCCGCGCGCGTCTTGGCTTCCCACATGCGCCCGAACGATTTGTGTTCCGGCATTTCCATGTTCGCGAGCGTGCCGTTGAAAAAAGGGATCAATTCCACGCCCATCGCGCGGCACTGCTCTACGGCGCGCCGCAGCGCGGCTTCGCCGCCCCAATCCTCGTTGGGGACATAGCGATACCAGTAGTTGTTGTCGTGGCCGCCCGTCTGCCAGCCGAAGAGCATCAGGTAGCGACATCCCACGGCCAGCGCGGCCTCGGCAAGCCGGGGCAGTTCCGCGTAGGGGTGCGACTCCCAGCCGTCCTGGTGCTTCAAAAAGAAGAAATGCCAGCCGATGCTTTCGGCGAAGGCGCGCGGTCGGTCAGGTTTCCGCACCCACGTTTCCAACCAGTCGCGGTGTGCGCCCGCCACGGCGCGCCAGTCGCCTTCATGCAATGTGATCCGCACGGGCGATGAGGTGTAGGTCTCGCCGGGGCGCACCCGGCGCGGATGCACAATGATCATGTCCAATGTGCGCCGGACAGGATCACGGGTTTTCTCCACCACCTTGTAGAAGAAAAAGTCCATGATGGAGAAGTCCGTGTGGCGTCCCTCCATGCCAAGCCCGTGCGCCTGGTTGCCGTAGTCGCACCACGCGCTGCACAAGTGCTGTGGGTAGCGCATATTCTGTTTCTGGGTCCATTCGTTCCAGGTATGATGATCGCTGCCGAAGGCCGCGCCGCGCCCTTGCTCCGTGTCCGTCTGGAACGGATCGCCCAGATTCCGCCGCGAGAACATCGGCCAGATGATTTCCCCCTCCGGAATCGCGCCGATGCCACGCACCATCGGGAACATGACCTCCTCGATAGCCTGCTCGCTGTGGTTGGCGACGCGCAGCGTCGCCAAAACCGCGGGGCCGTCCAGCACGTAAACGGCCTCCGCTTCAATGCCGCCGAACCGGTACCGGACGCGCGCCGTTGTGCCGTCAATGGCGATATCCGCGCCGCGCGCATCCTCATGCAGGATCACGGCATGGCGGCCAGCCTGGTCAATGCCCGCTTTGTCAAACCGTTGGATGACGACCTGATTCTCTCCCTGGCCCGGCGCACCGGCCATGTGTTGACCGTCGAAGAAAACACCCTGGCC
>CAZLII010000373.1:0-5155 GCA_964559065.1 uncultured Nitrospirales bacterium
TCTCAAACAGAATCGTCGCCGGCGCGCCCCCCGCATTCGCTTGGGTGATGGCCGCCCGCAGCGACCCCGCGCCGGAATCCGCGTCGGTTGTGACGAATATATCCACGCCCGCCGCCATCACAGGGAAAAGCATCCCGATGAAAACGGTTAAATAGGAGCATGTCTGAATTATGGACCTATAGCGACACATACAACTTCCCTTTCTGTGTGGTTGATAAAGGAGACATCGCCGACACCGGGCGGGAAGCACTGACAGATCTTCCGCTCGGGCTTACCCCCGTGTCCGGCAGTAATGTACAGCAACATTCATAATTTGTCAATGCTTTTCTGCATTTCTGTTTTCATGGCTTTCCCCAAACCTATATTTTCGCATAAATAACCTTTTATTCAAACCGACGATAGGTGAATTCTGCCGCACCCGACGGCCGAATTCAGGGTGAAATGTCAATCGGCGTAAGAACTTGCCTCCCCTGCGGCGTAACAAGGCCATATTGACCTTTATCTTCGAGACAGGGAAGAATGTGGTAAACTTTTAATATGCTCGCGGCGTTTATGTCAACGCTGGCAATTGCGGGATTTATTGCCCAATGATGAAACCTATCAGGACGGTCTGCGTCGTTTCCGACCTCCACATGTTCTGCCGCCGTTCCCAGTGGCGGGATGTCATAGACATGATCCAGAAGGCGGCGGCCGGCGTCGATTTGTTTGTGTTCAACGGCGACACTTTCGACTTCAAGTGGACCATGCTCCGCAGCGTCGAGGAGACGGTGGAACAGGCGCTCGCGTTTCTGCGGGAATTGGCGACCTCGTGCCCGCACACCCGGATTCACGTGAATCTCGGCAACCATGATCATGTACAGGCGTTCATCCATGCGCTGGACGCGCTGACCCGTGAAACGCCCAATCTTACCTGGCATCCCTATTACCTGCGCGTGGGCAACACCATGTTCCTGCACGGGGATGTGGCCCAGCGCAAGATGCGCCACCATCAACTGGAGCGTTACCGTGCGGGGTGGCTCCACCGCCGCAAGCAGGGGCAGTGGAAAAACCGCGTTTATGACGCCCTGCTGGAGGCGGGGGCCCATGTCACCGTGTCCCGCCTGGCCTTTCCCCGGCGGCGCACTGCCCGGCTTCTCGCCGCTTATCTGCGGGACATCGGGCACGGCCCGCATGACGGCGTAGAGCAGGTCTGTTTCGGCCACACGCACGTCCGCATGAGCGCCTACGAATACCGCGGCCTCACCTTCCACAACGGCGGCGCGCCCTTCCGGGGCATGGATTTCCACCTCATCCACGTCGAGGTCTGAACCCCCGCCTCCACTCCCGACCACCCCCTGCTACGCCTATCGGACCATGCCCTCCAACCCATCCACGGCGATGCCCTTGTCCGACTTGTCCGATTTATCCGCTTTGTCCGACTCGTCCGACCTTGGAACGCGCCGTGGCATCGCTTTTTTGTGATATAATCTAAATCGAGCGGAATTCTTGGAATAGACATCGGGTATTCTTTGTTTTCGTAGTAAGGAAAGTTGCCTTGTGGATGACGAGCAAAGTCGTGGGGCCGTCAGGGGTATTTTCCGGCATGTCACTTGAGGTCGCAAAGGCAAAGCAATGACGGGGTCGCAGGCGCTGATTCCGCCGAAAACACCACTGGGAGAGAAGGAGTGAGGAAAATGAGGTGGAACCTTGATTCTCGCGAGGGCGCGCGCGTCGGTGCGCGCCGGCAATTGTGTGTTGTGTTGTTGTCGTTTCTAATGGTGGCAACGGGCTGGGCGGGCGAAGGCGGCGACGGGGATGAGGATTGCGCGACCGGCGTGGCTGTGCGGGGTCAGTTCAAGGTGAAGCACCGGCACCCGCAGGGGTTGGCGGCCAGTGACTTTCATTTCTACATGTATCAAAACGATCGGCCGGGCGTCGAAGTGATCGGCGCGAAAGCGAGCAGCGACAGTTTTGGTTCTGTAGGGGTGGGCATGGATTCCGACAATGGGCGGAACCGGGGGCCGGGCGAAGGCCCGCCGTATCACGGTGCGAACGTGAATATGGAAGGCGGTTCGGTCGCCAACGGCGAGACCATCACCATTGATGTCACGCTCTGCATGAACGAGCGCAATGTCCTTAAAGTCAAAGACGTCGAATGGACCTATGACGATCAGGGCCAACCGCCGCAACCCCGGCCGGGGCGCGGGGGCTGGCGCATTCACCGGCCCTTCCCCGGTGGTGACGGCGGCAATGTGGGCGATCCCCGTGGCGGGGGACGCGGCGCCCAGGAAGGCAACGGCGGCGGCGACGGCAACTTCGTGCATTTCGTCTGTTTCGAGAACGATGACCCGACGCTTTGCATGCGGGTGCGGGAACTGAAACTGCTGGCGTCGGACCAGACCTATCCCGACATCGGCGCGATTGACTGGGACGCCATTGACCCGGTGCAAGACGCCAAAGGGCGCCCGCCGGTCATCATTCAGCCCGGCGAATCCTGGTGTTACCCGTTTTATACAACCGGCTCTTATCTCGGCAAGCACATTTATGTGAAATATGATGCCGTGTGGGAGCCGTGCGGCAAGGCGGCCGGGGCAACAGGCGAGAAAGACGACGAGGAAGACGATCCCGACATGATTTCCATCGGCGACCATCCTGTGGACGACCTCAGTCTGGATACGGATGGGGACGGGCTGTGGGATTCCTGGGAGGAAGTTTATGGGCTGGACCCCGAAGATGACGGCACGGTGGATATTAACAATGGTCCTTTGGGCGATCCGGACGGCGACAGTTTCGACAACCTGACCGAGCAGTCGGCGCTCAGCAATCCGTTGGACCCCTCCGACCCGGAAGGCATCCCGGCGGGCTATGACTTTTACCGTCTGGAAGCGCCGACCACCCTTGAGTTTGGCGTCACGGCGCCGCCCCTGCCTCCGGATTTCTTCGGGCCGGGTTCGGACCCGTTCATTGGTCCTGTCTTTCTTGTGGGCACGCCCGTGCCTGTGTCTGCAATCCCGCCCTGCGCGGAAGGCATGGGCGCGCCGCATGTGATCCTCCATCGAAAGCAGTCCGTGCCACTCGATGACTTGTCGGCAGGCGGCTTGACGCCTGCCGAGGTCACGGCGTGCGCGATGCGAAGCATGGAACCCATTGCCGTCACCTATGAAGGCGGAAGCACGCGGTTCTTCGACGTATTCTACAGTGTGTCTCCGGATTTCCCGGCGGAGGGGCTAATGGCATTCGAGCGCACGCACGGCAATGGCGGACATCTCAATTTCAGCCTTATGTTCAGCCCAAGACTTGAGTTCGTTGATGTGGACGACCCTGCCAATGTCTTCGTCCTGCACGGGGCTTCAATGGATTTCCTGGAGGTGATTCAGGCGGCGAATGTGCCATGGGAATTTGTTTCTCCCCGTTACGTCTGCAACCCGTGCACCCAGAACTTCCATCCCGGCGTACAACGGAACGGCGGCCTGTCTCTGATTCCGGTGATGGGCATGCACGGTCCCTATTTGTTTGCGCCCGAATGCGACCTTGCGACCTTTGGGCCGGGTGACGTCATGCCGGGCTACGACCTGCTCTCGTCGCGGCCCCTGTCGGAAGTGCGTTTTGGCACGCACATTCCGCCCATCCCGGCGGACTTCTTTGATCCGGGTTCGGAGCCGTTTTTTCCACCCTGGCCGCTTCTATTGACCGGCGCGGGGCCGGTGGCCATCGAAGAATGCACCACGGAAACGGGCGATGCGGCGGCGGTGGTCCTCCGGCGGGACCCGGCCGCCGTGGCCAATGAAGGCGATACAGCCACCATCCCGATAGAACTTGTCGAACTTTCGCTCGTCAGTATAGAACCCATCCATGTGGTGGATTCCTTCTTCGACGTGTTTGTTGAATTGTCCCTGGAGGCGCCCTCCACCGGCACGATGACCATCACGCGGACCCATCCGAACGGCGGCGTGTTTGACGCCATACTGGTTGTCCAGCCTGTCTATACCTTCGTCAATATCGTCAATACCAGCGACGTGCGGGTGCTGGACATGCCACGCGACTACGCACTGCGCCTGGAATGCGCCGACATCCCCTGGAGCGATGATCCGTCGGCCCTGGGGTGGCCGGGCTGCGCATCCAACTTCGTCCCCGGCATGGACGATACGGGTCGTGTGCCCATCCCGTTGGGCAGCGTTCCTTCAACCCTGACCTTTGTGGCTACCGATCTCATTGGTGGCGAGGGCGAGGGCGAAGGTGAGGGCGAAGGCGAAGGTGAGGGCGAAGGCGAAGGTGAAGGCGAGGGTGAACTGCTGTGCGAAGTCACCTTGTCCGGTGACCAAGAAGTGCCGCCAGTGCCTACCCTTGCCACCGGCGTGGCGTCGTTTGTCCGGACCGGGCCGGACGAGGTCCTTCTCACGGTGGTTCATGATGTGGCCAATCCCGTGGCAGCCCATATTCACGTTGGGTCCCCCAACGTGAACGGTCCTGTTGTCCTCAACTTGGGAAGCGCTGCAAGTCCGATTATGCTTACCATGACCCTCGCGCAATATAACGAGTTCGCCACCGGCCACTACATCAACGTGCACAGCGTTGAATCCCCTGCAGGAGAAATCCGCGGTGACTTGGATTGCGTAGCGGCTGAAGGAGAGGGCGAAGGCGAAGGCGAAGGCGAAGGTGAGGGTGAAGGCGAGGGCGAAGGAGAAGGCGAAGGAGAGGGTGAAGGCGAAGGTGAAGGTGAGGGTGAAGGCGAAGGAGAAGAGGAATTTCATAGCGCCGACCAGAACGGCGACAACCTGATCAGTTTGTCTGAACTACTGCGGGTGATCCAGTTCTTCAACAGCGGCGGCTACCATTGCGCCGACCCGCCGGACAGCACCGAGGACGGCTATGTGCCCGGACCGAATCCGGCGCAGCAGGACTGCACGCCGCACGCCTCGGACTATAATCCCCAGAACTGGGTGATCAGCCTGTCCGAACTCCTGCGCGTGATCCAGTTCTACAACGCCGGCGGCTACTACGCCTGCGAAGACACAGAAGACGGGTACTGCCCCGGTCTGCCGCCGGGACGCTGAAACCGTTGCATTACGTGGCTTTTCAGGGCCGCACCCGCGGAAAAAAGGGTGTCGGCCCTGAGAGGGATGGCGCACTCCAAATAGTTGAAGCCCCCGCGCGAACCGTATGATACAACTTTCGC
>CAZLII010000374.1:0-5140 GCA_964559065.1 uncultured Nitrospirales bacterium
TAGGTTCTCAGGATCGTTCATTGCGATTCCGTCCAATGTGGATGATTCTACGTCCCAGGAAGATCATGACGGTGCGCGTCCGATTCGAACAACGACAGGGTTGAAGATGGCATGCGCGGACCGCGCCGTAATTGCGGGGGGTGTATGGAACCAGTGGACGATGTGGACGGCTAACGCAGACGCGGCATCCTGCCGCGTCGGTTCGGGATAAGACAAACGCGGCAAGATGCCGCGTCTACGATGGGAAACCTTCGGTCGGGATTGTGTCGCGGTTGGGAGACCGGCCACAACAGGGCGATGTGGAAAGCCACAACAGGACATGATATGAAAATATGAAGAGGCTATAAATAAGTATATATCAAGCAAATACAACGATAGCAACTTTCATGCCCAAAATGACTTTATTTTTTGGGGTTTATGCAAATTTTTTTCTTGGCAAATCGCGGCGGTCGTGTTATAATTGGGGCGTGAGTTGAGGCGATGTGGCGGCAGCGGCCACGGAGAAAAAACCACCGGGGTGGGGCCCGGCATGGGTGGCGCCGTTGGGCCGGTCGCGCAACTCGGCAGGCGAGGCCGCCGGTCGCGCGCGAACGCGAGGGTGTGTTGCCGCGCGTGAAGATGACAGCGGCCCGCATGGTATAGAGCGGGCGATGCCAACCGTCAGGCGCATGTCCCATGATGGGACGACAGCGGCCATGTGGAGCGCCCAGACAATGAAGCGTCGTGTCACGGCTGGAGGACCCGCTCAGAGACGCGCGGAAGTTGCGTAGCGAGAGGTTTGGCGAGGCCGCAAACAGGATCGCACGGGGCCGCGTGGACGGCCCGGAATTGGCCCGCAAAACCTTCCCCACGCAGCTTCCGCGATTCTTTTGTCAGTGCGCGGGGGCGCGTTCGACGAGGACGCGATGCACGGCCCAATAGGCGGGCTTTTTCCACAGCAATTCGATGGTGTCGGGGGTATCGGGGTCGTCGCCGAAGAGGAGGGGCATGTGCACATGGTGGTTCTTGCAGCGGTGTAGCGGGTTGGCCCCGAAACCCTCGACGAAGAAGGGTCCGAGCCAGGAATCGCGGTCGCGCACGCCCCAAAAGGTGACGCCGGAAACCCCCGGCACGGTTAGGCACGCGCCAAGCACATCACGGATGATCTGGGCCTGAAGCGCGAGCGCTTCTTGGGTGGCGACGGGGCGGATGTCGGGCGTGTCGCAGTATTCGCGAAACAGGTCCATGAGGCTGACATCCATCTCGGTGATTTCCACGGCGACGCCACGGCTTGTGAAACGCTCCGCCAGATGGCGGAGCCGCCGCGTGAAGCAGGCGGGATCATGTCGGTAATGGTTCACGGCGTGGAGGTGCATCTGGATGCCGATGCCGTCAATAAGGGGGCGGCCGCCTTCTTCCCGTGCGCGCAAATGATCAATCAACAGTTCCGCGCGCCGGAGTTTCCAGCAGAGCATCGCATCGTATGCATTGGGAATCTCCGGACAGGGCGGATCGCAGGGGGCGCGCGGCAGGGCCGACTCGTGGAAATAGTCATTGTAGAACAGGGCGGCGTCGGGGTCTGCCCGGCGCGCCGCGCGGAAGGCCGCCTCGATGAAGGCAATGCCGGTTTCCCGTTTCCAGGTGGTTTCGATCAGGCTTTCCGGGGTGAGGGCATGCAGGTCTTCGTCGCGTCCCGGCGGCGCATCCGCCAATATCTCATTGATGACGTCCCACTGGTGGATACGGCCCCGGTAGCGCTGGACGACGCGGGTGATGTGGTCTTCCATGCAGTCCAGCAATTCCCGGCCGCGCAGCGCATCCACCCACGGCAGGGTCTCCCGCTGAATCAGCACATGCCCGCGCACCCGTTGGCCGTGCCGTTCCGCGAAATCCACCGCGCAGTCCGTCCACTCCCAGCGGAATTGCCCCGGTTCCGGCTGGATGTGGACCCACTTGAAGGCGTTTTCCTCGGTGATGGAATTGAATTCCGTCGCCGTGACGCGCTGATATTCCGGGTCACCCTCCTCCGGCCACAGCGCCCCCGGCGGAGGCCCCTTGTCCAGCCAGTCCCGCACCTGCACCGTCGCCCCGATGTACAGGCCGGCCTGCGCCGCAAGCGCGCGCAGCGGCAACGCCTCCGGCGTGAACGGCGCCGCATGAACGGATTCGCGGCATGCCGGCAGCGCCAGGTATGCCGCCAGGATTATGCCGTAACGAACAGCGATTATTTTTCGATGTGTTTTCATGCTTGCTCCGTTATGTATCGGCGGCGCTTCGCTGCGGATGCAGCACGCGCTCGAGGCAGAGGATATATTCGGCGGCCTTGGCGCGGCGGCTGTATGCGACGACGGCGGCGGCGCGGCCGCGCTCTCCGTAGCGTCGCCGGAGTTCCGGGTCTTCCGCCAGCCGCACAATCGCATCGGCGAAGGCCCGCGCGTTTTCCGGTTCCACCGCGATCCCCGCTCCGGTTTCCTCGAGGATCGCCTGCGCCTGGCCCCGCGCCCCCAGAATGATCGGCCGGGCGCAGGCCATGATCTCGAACATCTTCGACGGGATGTTGTAGCGAAAGACATCGAGACCGCGCAGCGGCGCGAGGCAGATGTCCGCCGTTGCGTAGCATTCCGGCATCTTGTCCCTCGGCTGCATGGGGAGAAAGACGACATTGTCCAGCCCCATCCGCTGCGCCCGCGCGATCAGCGCCTCGCGTTCCGCCCCGCTCCCCGCAAATACGAAGAGAATCTCCAGGCGGTCGCGCAGCAAGTCCGCCGCATCCAGGACCGTCTCCAATCCCTGCGACATGCCGTGCGTGCCGACATACATGACGATGGTCCGGTCATTCCAGCCGTGTTCCGCGCGCAGCGGCGTCATGTGGTCACGGGGCGCGAAGAACGTCTCGTCTATGCCGTTGGTGATGACGTGGATTTTTCCCGCCGGGATGCCGCGCGCCGCGATGTGGTCGCGCGTGGCGGGCGCAACAGTCACCACCGCCCGCGCCCTGCGGTACATGAAGCGCTCCAGCCAGGAAAGCAAAGCGATCGCCGCGCGGTTGCGCACCGCGCCCAGATCAATGATCTGCTGCGGCCAGAGATCGCGGACCTCCAGCACAAACGGCCGCCGCTTGAACAGCGACACCACATAGCCCGCAATGCCGCACAGCATCTGCGGGGAGGTGGCGACGACCACGTCGCACTTGCCCGCGAAAAACGACCCCGTGATGATTGCGGAGATCATGAATGTGATGAAGCACAGGCTGCGCCGGAAGACCCCCTGGTTCGGCGCGGCATAGAGCCAGCACCGCAGCACCTCGATCCCGTCCAGACGCTCGCGGTACAGCAGCCGGCCCCGGTATTCCGTGGGCACCTCGCCCGTCGGGTGGTTCGGCAACCCGCAGACCACCGTCACCGCGTGCCCGGCCTCCACCCAGTGACGCGCATGCTCATGGGTGCGCGCCGCCGGCGCGTTCGACTCCGGCGGGAAGTATTGACAAAGAAATAGAATCCGCACGCGACTATGCACTCTTCCTGCAATGATCGCCCGCCGTGTCGGCAGGCAATTCCCCTGGATACTATTCGCCCCATCACCTCGAATCAACCTGAAGACCACTCGCGAGGAGGAGATCGGTATTCGCGATGATTGCCACTTGGTCTTATAATGTAGCGCATCGGGAGAAACACGGTTATGAACGAACACACGCGGCGGGAATTCATGCGGCATGCGGCGGCATCGGCGGGCGGCGCGATGCTGGGCGCGGCAGCGGCGGGGTTCCGAGCCAACGCGAATGAGGCGACACACACCATGAAACGACCGAATTTCATCATCTTTCTGACGGATGACCAAGGCTACGGCGATTTGTCATGCATGGGCGCGGCGGATTTGAAGACGCCGCATCTGGACGCGATGGCGGCGGACGGCGCGCGTTTTACGGACTGGTATTCCAACGCGCCGGTCTGTTCGCCGTCGCGGGCATCGCTGCTCACGGGGCGTTATCCGGGCAATGCGGGGGTGCGCTCGATTCTCGCCGGGCACCGCCGGGCGACGGGGCTCCCGCCGGAAGTGCCCACGCTGGCCACCGCCCTGAAAGAACTGGGCTATCAAACAGCGATGTTCGGCAAATGGCATCTGGGATTGGCAGAGGCGTGCCGCCCGCACCGGCACGGCTTCGATGAATGGTTCGGCTTCATGGCGGGCTGCATAGACTTCTATTCCCATATCTTTTACTGGGGCATGGCGGGCCCAAGAGGCGTGGACCCCCTGCACGATCTCTGGGAGAACAATCGGGAAATCCACGAGGACGGCCGCTATTTCACGGAACTGATCACGGAACGGGCTGTCGCGTATATCCGCAGGGCGGCGGCCTCGGACCGGCCGTTTTTCATCTATGTGCCGTACAACGCGCCGCATTATCCCATGCACGCGCCGCAGCGTTACGTGGACCGCTTCCCGAATCTGCCGTGGGACCGGCAAATCATGGCCGCAATGCTCAGCGCGGTGGACGACAGCGTGGGCGCAATCTGCGCGGAACTGGCGAAGCACGGACTGCTGGAAAATACCTGCATGTTTTTCACCAGCGATAACGGCCCCTCGCGCGAAACGCGCAACTGGCTCGACGGCACGCGCGACCCCTATTATGGCGGCACGGCGGGCGGACTCAAGGGGCACAAGTTCAGCCTCTTCGAGGGCGGTATCCGCGTGCCGGGAATCCTGCGCTGGCCTGCACGGATTCCGGCAGGTCAGGTGATCGCGGAACCCGCCGCATCCATGGACATCTTCCCCACCTTCCTCAAGGCGGCGGGCGGCGACCCGGCGGCATACGAATTGGACGGACGCGATCTGATGTCCGTGCTCACCGAGGGGGCGGCGTCGCCGCATGACGCGATTTTTTGGGAAATGAATGATCAAACGGCGGTGCGGCGCGGCCAATGGAAACTGGTCGTCAACGGGCAACTGGTGGAAGGCGCGCCGCCGGAGGACGAGGTGCATCTGGCCGACCTGCGCAGTGCGGAGGGTGAATGGCGCAATCTTCGCGACACGCACCTCGAAATCGTCCGCGAATTGCAGGCGATGGCCGGATCGTGGCGCGCGGGCATCGAGACGCGCTGGAAGGAAAAATGGCAACCGCGCATCCAAGGACTCGCCTGATGAGAGTGCGGAATGCGGAATG
>CAZLII010000375.1:0-5136 GCA_964559065.1 uncultured Nitrospirales bacterium
CCCAACGCCAATATAGAAACCACCAAACAGCAAATGGCAACCAAGCTGGGTTTGGCGGCGGTGCTTTTCGGCGGCGTGCTGGTGTTGCTGCTCTTGCACCGCATCCGCCGGAAACGGCAGGCCGGAGAGGCCTGGCGGCATCTGCTGACCGGACCGTTCCCGCTGTTGATCATCGCTTTTATCGTCAGCCTGCCGTACAGCGGGCCGATTCTCTGGCGCTATCAGTTCCGCGTTCAGAATCCCTGGCCGACGTGGCTGTGCGAGCCGCGCATGACCCTGGAACGTCTGCCGGAACTGCTCTGGAGCGGCATGTGCGTCGCATCCTTGGTGGCGCTGATCGGCCTGGCGTTGCTCCTGCGCAGTCGGGAAAGGGGCTGTACAAAGCCGCTCCTGACCTGCTGGTTCGCCGTATGCGGCATATTTCTTCTCTACTCATACTTCTGGCAGATTGTGGAGTTGGCGTCCATCCGGCTGCCGAATCTGGTCCCCGGATTCCATTTCCTGTTGCTGCTGTCCGTGCTGCGCAGCCTACTCTGCGGCTACGCGGTGGCCGCCGGAGTGCGGCGGCTGGCGCAGCGTTTGTTTTCGTCGCGGCATTGGTATGGCGACCTGTGCGTTCTTCTGGCGACTACGCTTGTGTTCATGTTTTATTTTCCCGCGTACAGGAATGCGCCGATGTTCACCAAGACCCAGGACGTGGAATCCTGGGCGGCGCGTTTTACCGACATCACCCCCGCCTATGCTTGGCTCATGGAAAACACCCGCCCGGAGGATGTGGTGCTCTGCCGGGAGCCGCAGGCGATTCTGATTGCGGGACCCGCCGGCCGCAAGGTCGTCGCCACCATGCTGTTTTATTCCAATCTCTACATGGACTTCAACAAGCGGTTCCATGATCGCGATGCGGCGTTTGCGGCGATTCAAGACGGGGATGATGGGGCATTTGTTGCATTGGCGCGGGAGTATCACATAACGTACCTGCTCGTGCAACGTGAGGATATTGCATTGGTTGAGGCTGCTGCTTTTCCCCCACTGCAACCGGCCTGGCGCCACGAAAATACGGCCATCTACCGCATTGTAACAACCCCGGACCCCTAACCTGTGAAAGATACGCAGCAAGAATCCCCCGCGCATGCTACGCGCGGCATGGCGTTTCGCCTGCTCCGCCGCCTGCCAAGGCTTGCGGGGGAGGGATTGCTGTTGTGCCTGATCGCCGCCGCGCTGCTGCTTGCGGCGGAATTTGGCCTGCGCACCATGGGCTTTGGTCATTCCACGCGGCTGTTCATCAAGAAGGAATTTGAGGGGCGGCAATACTGGATGACCAACGGCAATTTTTTTCAGCAATTCTTTGCATTGCCGATAGACACCATGTGGCACGATGCGGAAACCTACGTGCCGGCGCTCAAGCCGCCGAATCATTGCCGCATCGTCATTCTGGGCGGTTCCGCGGCGCTGGGCGTGCCGCCCGATTTCGCGTTCAGTTTCGCGCGCGCGCTCGAAGTCATGCTGCGGGAACGCTTCCCGGAGACCCATTTCGACGTGTACATGCTGGCCCAGCCCGGCGTAAATTCCTATGTGATGTACGAGGCGGCACGTGCGTGCCGGCGGATTCAGCCGGACTTGTTCATTGTGTACATGGGCAACAACGAGGTCAACGGCCCTTTCGGCGCGACCGTGCAGGAGGCGAACCCGTGGCAGATGTCGTTGCCGCTGATCCGGTTTCGGATTCGTCTGCGCGAACTGCGTCTGGCGCAATTGGCTGCGGGGCGGGGAAGGGTGCCCTGGCATGCGCCGCTGGAAGACCGGCATACGTATATCGGACACGATGATCCGCGCCTGCGGCGCACCGAAACGCATTGCGCCCGGAATCTTGAGGGAATCCTGGATGCCGCCCGCGACGCCGGGGCCGCCGTGCTGTTCTGCACCGTCGGATGTAACCTGCGGGACTGCGCGCCGATGGCCAGTTTCCACCGTGCCGACCTGTCACCAGAGGACTTGGAGACATGGGAAGACCATTACCAGCGCGGGGTTTTCTTCCAGGAAGAGGAACAGTGGCAGAACGCCGTTGCCGCGTATGAAGCCGCTGTGCGCGTTGACGACACGCACGCCGAACTGCGCTTTCGCATGGGACGTTGCCTGCTGGCCATGGGCGACGCCGCACGCGCGCGCGCGCACTTCCTCGCGGCGTGGGAGTACGACGCTTTCCGTGGTCGGGTGCAGCCCCGCGTCAACGCCGCGATACGGCGCATTGCGGAGACCCTGCGCGAACCGGCCATGCGCCTGGTGGACATCGAGCGCGCGCTTTCCGAAAACAGTCCCCACGGCATCGCGGGCAGGGAGTTCTTCTATGACAATGTGCACCTGACCTTTCCCGGCAATTACCAGATTGCGCGGGAACTTTTCGGGCAGGTGGTCCAACTGCTTGGGCCAAAACTGGGGGTGCCGGACAATGCCTCACCGGAGCCGTTGAGTCTGGAGGCGTGTGAAGAACGGCTCGGCCTCACCCCCGGCGTGCTGCTCAAACACATCCGTGGCGTACAAATGGGTTACCGGATGTGGTGGCAGATTCCAACGCCGGAACTGGACCAGGAGGAAGCGGCCCTTGATGATTTGACGAGGGATACTTTCCTGCCGGGAATACTGGCGGGATACGAGCGCGCCCTGGAATTCAATCCCAATGACCGCATCATCCGCACGCGCTGCGCGGAAGTGCTCTTGGAGATGGGCGATAATGAGCGCGCCCGGGCGCAGGCCCGCATCCTGGTGGAACAGTTCCCCCATCGCCCCGCCACGCACCGCTTTCTGGGGACCGTGCTCACCCGCGAAGACCGCTACCAGGAGGCGCTCCAATCCCTGGATGTCGCCCTCGGTCTGTTTCCACGGGAATCGAAAACGCACTATGAGCGCGGACAACTCCTGGAACGTCTGGGCCGAAAAGAGGAGGCGAAGCAAGCCTATATCCGCGCGATATTGCTCAATCCGCGCGAATTTGAACCCTATGATCCACTCAACGCCATTGCGCAGGAGCAGGGCGGGCCGCCGGCGCGCGCGGCGTTGTGGCGCGCCATCGTCAAGGACGCACCGGACGCGGCCCGCGCCCATTTCCACCTCGGTATGGCATTGGAGGCGATGGATGACATCGTCGGCGCCATCCATGCCTATCGCGAGGCGACCCGACTGGAACAATTCGATCCCGCCATGTTCGCGGCGCTGGGAAGGGCCTATGTGAAAGTGGAAGATTATATGAGTGCCATTCTCCCGATACAGCGCGCCCTGCAGATCAACCCCGAAATTCAGGATTTAGCGCTCATGCTGGTGGATGCTTTCATTCGGGTCGGCAACATGAAGGAAGCCCGGGAATACACCCGGCACTGGACGGAGAAAGGGGAGGAAGTGCCCCCGGAAATCCGGGCGCGATTGCGCGAAGCGGGTATTGAAGCGCCGGAGGCGACGCCATGAGCGTTGTGGGACAGCCGCGCCCGGCTGTCCAATTACGGAATGACTGGCGGGGGCGCCGGTCCCACACGCGCCGGTCCCACACGCCTATTCCAGATTGCTTGTATGTTCCTATTGTGGCGTATTTGCGTAGCGAAAGTCGTCATAGCAGCAATTTTCTTTTTGGTTCTTCACTACGTTCGCAATGACGGTCAGGTGATGCGCAGTGGACAGGTGAAGCAGGCCATCGAGTTTGTGATTTGGAATCCTGAGAATGACAATCAAGGATTGAATTTCCGGGGCGCGCGGATTGACAAACACTTGGACGCATGTAATGATGACGTTGTGGAGTGTCGGTCGTTTTTCATGTGAGGAATTGGTATGCCGCACGCGGAGACATTGCCCGGAAGGCCGTCATTGTCCATCATTGTGCCAACTTTTCAGGAGGCGGAGAATCTTCCGGAACTTATTGATCGGATCGAGCGGGTCTGTGATGAGCACGGTCTGAAGGCCGAATTGTTGATCATGGACGACGACAGCCGCGACGGCACGGAAGAACTTATCGCAACGCTCCAAAAACCCTGGGTGCGGCTTGTGGTGCGTACGGAGAATCGCGGCCTGAGTGCAGCGGTGCTGGACGGGTTTCGCCTGGCGCAACACGATGTGTTGCTGGTGATGGATGCTGATCTCAGTCATCCTCCGGAGCAGATTCCGGAACTCTTGGGCGCGTTGGACGCTGGGGCGGATTTCGTCATCGGTTCCCGCTACGTAGCGGGCGGGTCCACCGACGAAGATTGGGGGCTGTTGCGGTAGCTCAACAGCAAGGCGGCGACCCTGCTGGCGCGGCCCTTCACCTCGGCGAAGGACCCGATGAGCGGGTTTTTCGCCCTGCGCCGGGAGACGCTTGCGCGGGCCGCATCGCTCAATCCCGTCGGCTACAAAATCGGCCTGGAAATCCTGGTGAAATGCGGATGCCGCGCCGTGCGCGAGGCGCCGATCCATTTCAGCCAGCGCCGCCGGGGCAAGAGCAAACTGTCGCTGCGCGAGCAACTGCGCTATCTCCAGCACCTGCGCCGTCTGGCGGTGTATAAATACGGCGATTGGGCGCATTTCGCCCAGTTCGCCGCCGTGGGCTTTTCAGGTACGGTGGTGAACCTCGCCGTGTTGACGGCGCTGGTGTGGGCGCACGCGCCGTTGCGCCTGTCCATCGCCGTGGCAATCCTGGTTTCAATGTTCACCAATTTCCTGTTGAATCGCTGGATCACGTTTTCCTATGCGCGCCAAGGTTCGTTCTGGGGGCAGATGGCCGGCTTCTTCGGGGCGAGTTCCATTGGCGCGGTGGTGAATTACGGCGTAACGTTGGGGACGCTGTGGCTATGGCCGGCGCTCGAGCGCGTCCCGCAAATCGCCGCCGTGATCGGCATCCTCGCGGGATTGACCTTCAACTTCTTCATGAGCCGGCACCTGGTGTTCCGCAAGCCTGCCGACTGAAGAAGGCGGCGGCATCGCCGCCAATTTCTCCGCCACCGCAGCGCGGATGGTGAGAAACACCGCTTCCGCTTTTTGCTCGATGCCGAGGGTGCGCATGTGGCAGATATCGCTGAAGTATTGCGCGCCGCCGCGAATTCGCTCCGCTACGGGGATATAGGTGACCCCCAGTTCTTCACATAGCACCCTGACCCGTTCGTTGAAGATGTTCAGCAC
>CAZLII010000376.1:0-5130 GCA_964559065.1 uncultured Nitrospirales bacterium
CTGTACTCCAGAACTTTGGGACAGGCTAAAGCCTGTACTCCAGAACTTTGGGACATTCGGACATGAAACTTCGCCTCACCCATTAACTACGAAGAAAGCCTGCAAACCTCATGAGCCGCGGTGCGACAGAATGCTTTCGGCGTTGGCGACGCTGCGGAGATAGTAGGAAGCGGTGAGGATGCGGCGCTCGGTGGCGTCGAGGTCGCCGTGGCGGCCGAGGCGGGCGATCCGGTCGCGGCGGATGTGGTAGAGGGCGATGGCGGCGGCGACGGAGATGTTGAAACTCCGGCTGAACCCCGGCATGGGGATAATAACGCGCGCGTCGGCGTTTGCGAGCATTTCCGGGCTGACGCCGTCGCGCTCATTCCCGAAGACAATGGCCGTCGGCGCATCGAAGGCGAAGTCATTAATGGGGCGCGCGTCGTCGAAGTGCGTGGCCAGAATCCGGTAGCCCCGGTCCTGGAGTTGCGTGACGCACGCCGGGGTGTCCGGCCAGACATGGATGTCCAACCACTTCTCCGCGCCCTGCGTAACGCGGTTGGCCGCCTTGAATTCCGGCGAGGAATCCACGATGTGCACCGCCTGAAAGCCGAGCGCCTCGGCGCTGCGCAGCACCGCGCTGACGTTGCCCAGATCGTAGAGCCCCTCCAGCACCGGCGCGACGCTGTACGTGCGTTCCGCGATGACCGCGTCAATGCGGCGGCGGCGTTCCTCCAGCAGCATGGGCGCGAGCGCCGCAATGATCTCGGCGGCGGTGAACGTCCGCCCGCCGATCTCGAAGGGTTCACTGTGGGGACATCGGCTCATCATGGCGCGGGGACCAAACGCCGCGCCCCCTCGACCGCGTCGGCGAAGGCGCGGGGTTCGTCGGTGACGTACCAGCGGACGCCGAGGTCCATCAGCCGCCGCAATGAAGCCGCGTCGAACTGGAACGGGCGCAGTTGCAGTTCCACGCCCGCCGCGCGCGTCGCCCGCACCGCATCGCGGAGAAAAACGTCGTCGAGCACATACTCAAACGGCGGCTGTGCGCGCCGCGCGCGCAGATGAAACTGGAGTTGGCTGATCCCCGCGAAGCCGCCGCGCGCGAGTTCTTCGTACCTCGCGCGGATGGCCGCGGGCGCGCCGCTGATCCACGTCATGGTGCGCGCGCCGGCATAGAGCGCCTGTAGTTTGCCACACATCTCCGGGTCGCCATGGACGAAGATCACCTGCTGCTCCAGCCCGTAGTCCCGGATTTTCGCCAGCAGCGCATCCAGGTCAACATCCTTCAGGTCCAGATAGACCTGCCGTTCCGGCCGTTCCTTCATCCGCTCGAAGACCTCATCCAGGGTCGGGACCTTCTCGCCCGCGTATGCCGCGCCGAAATGCGCGCCCGCGTCCCACTGCCGCACCTGTTCGAGCGGAATCTCGCGGAGATTGGCGTCGGCCCACGGCGGCGGCGCGTTGGTGGTGCGCTTCGGCGTCTCGTCGTGCATGCAGACAATGACATTGTCGCTTGTGGTGCGCAGGTCAATTTCCGGCACGGAACCGGGGATGGCCCAGGCGTGGTCCAGCGCCGCCAGCGTATTCTCCGGAACTTCCAGCAGCCCCCCGCGGTGCGATTGAAAAAAGACCGCATCCGCCGCCGTCGGATTCCCAGGCTGCCCGCTTAGGGCAAGCGCCGCCAATGCAATGGTGATGGAATGCATGGCTTCAGGCTCTTTTTGTGTTATTTCTTTCGTTTGCGCGGTTTGCTCGCGGCCTCTTTTTCGCGCTGGCGTTCCTTTGCCAATGCCTGATACGGGTCCACGCGCAGTTTCTTCCACATCGCCTTCAATCGTTTCATTTCCGGCGTCATTTTCACATGTTGCGTGGTGATTTGGTTGGCCGGCGCCGGCTTCCAACGACCCTTCTCATCCTTCATCACAGGCGCGCGCTTGACGGCGGGCGGCGGCGCAATCGCGGCGGTCGGCACGGCGGCGTACCAGTAGGCGGTGCTGCTCATCTCGTTGCAGAGGTGGTTGGCGTGGCCGTGTTCGATGGTCACCTTGATTTCCTTCTCGAAACGCACCGGATTCTCTAAGTGAAAAACGTAACTGGTCTGATAGCCGCCGGTGTCGCCCTCGAAAATGGAGGAACCGTTGCGCATGAAGGCGTTGCGCTGCATACCCCACGCCTGGTTGAGATAATCCTCGCTGCCGGTGCCGTGCAGGTCGGACGGCCACTTGTAGCCGTCCACCCAGATCATGTCGTCGCCTTCGCCCCACCACGTTCCCTGGAAATTCGTGACACTCAGGTTGCAGCCGATATAGTGGCCGCGTCCCTTCGTCTCCAGGATCACGTAGTTGTTGTTCCACGCGACCCGTTCCTTGTTCACGGCGTCCGCCTCCGGCGTATTGACCAGGATTTCGTGCGCCCAGCCGCCGAAGGGGTTCTGTCGCCGGAATTCCGCGTGAAAATGGAGGTCGTCGCCGGGTTGCCGCGACTCGTAGGTTTCGTAGTCAATGTAGAAATACTGGCCGTGGTCTTCGCCCGATTCGTTGACCAGTTCAATCAACGCGCGTTCGCAGAACGGCATCCGCGCATAGCAATTCAGCGCGCAGCCCTGTTCCATCTTATTGTTGTGGTGGGTCGAGGCGGAGAACAGCGCGCTCTGGTAACTGTTCACAATCGTATGACCGAGGCCGAAGAAATCGCCGAGGGGAACGAGCACGCTGGGATGCTTTGCGTTGTCCCAGGTCATGCGGATGAGCACGCTGCGGTAATGGTGCGGCTGGGTCATCCAGATGTGGGTGATGCAGCCCGGCCCGCGCAGGTCAGCCAGCACGCGCGTCTCGCCGGGCTTCAGCATCCAGGCATCCCGGTTGCGCCCCGTCACGTCCCATGAAGAACAACGCGCCGTCTTCGCCTGCCGATATCGTGTCAAATGCTCATACATACGACCATCTCCTCCCTGCTTCGGAGTTCCCGAATCATCGTTGTCATTTCCCTAACGCCCGACCGTCCATCCCGTCCATATCGTCCATCATCGCTCCGGGATGCGCAGGGCGTTGACCAATTCCTCCGCGCCGATGCCTTCCAGTTCGACTTTGGGATCGTGCACAAGTTTTTCGATGCGGTAACGGGCGGTCTGGGGCGGGCCACCGTGCACCTGCAATGCAATCAGACCGGAGCGTTCGCCTTCCTGAACGATATCCAGGCAAGCCACCCCCAATTTACCGTTGATGGCGGTCCAGATGGCGGGGCCGACGGCGAGGATTTCGTAGCGGTTCCACTCTTCAGGCTTGACTGCCTGCTCGGCGGTGTCGGTCCAATCCAGTTTGCCGCGCCCGTGTTCGTGGTAGAGCCGTCCCCAGACATCCTTGCCGACATCGGCCTGGTAGCCGATTGCCTGGCCGTATTCGTCCGCCTTTTTCGAGCGGAACTGTATGCCCGCGTTGGCCGTGTTGGGTTCAAGTTTGACGGACACCACCAGGTAGAAATCGCGGACTTCAACATCGGACCAGATAAACTCATTGCGCGGGATTTGCGTGTCGCTGTGGCCGACAATCGCACCCTCTTCCACCCGCCAGTAGGGCGCGTTGCCGGTCCAGCCGCTCAGGTCCCGGCCGTTGAACAGCCCCTGGTCTTCGCGCGCGGATTTGCCGAGGTTCCTGGCAATGGCGACGGCCGCCTGCAACGCCTCGGCCTTGACCGATTCATCGGCGAAATGCCGCAACACCATGTCGAGCGCATCGGGATGCTGCACCTTGGCCAAGCCGGCGAAGACGGCTTTTTTCTCTCCGGCGTCGGCGGCAAGGGCCAACAATTCGACATAATGGCCCAGGAATTCCGCGCTTTCAAGATTCCCCTGCTCCAGCAGCCGCAGCGCGCCGCGCTGCGCCAGCACGCGCAGCGTCGGGGCGGCGGCGTCTCTGGCCAAATCCATCACGACGGGCAATGCGTCGAGCGTTGGCCAATCACAGAGCGTACGCAATGCCGCTTCCTTAATCTCCCCATCGCCCTTGGATGCGATCTTCCGGACGGCATCCAGCGCGCGGTGGCTGCCAGTGCTTCCCAGGAGTTCCAGCAGGGCGGGCTTGGTTTCCTTCGGCGTTTTGTCCAGCGCCGCGAGAAAGGCGTCCACGATGACCTGCGGCGTCTCGGCGACCGCCAGTTTCAATGTCTCGCCTTCCTGCGCCATCTTGCTGAATTTTTCGCCGTTGCCGGTGTACTCAATGAGCAGTTTCTTGACCGTGTTGGGCGCCGGATCGCCGAAGTTCGCGTTGGATGCCTGCACTTCGCGCGACCCCGACGCGATCAGCCGATCCACCTTTGCCTTGACATCGGCGGATTTCCCGTCCGGCAGGTCGCCATAGACCGCCTTTTGAATAACAATATCGCTGACGGGCATGCGTTTCTGCCGCTGCACCAGCGCGCCGAGCGCGCGTTCGGCGGCCTGCTTCTCGGCGTCGGTGCGTCCGCGCTTGAGCACTTCCAGCAATGCTGGCAATTCGTCCAGCCCGGCGCTTTCCTGCAGCGCGCGCAGCGCGGCCATTCGGACGCCTTCGTCCCTGTCATCCTTGGCGACCGGCATGAGGACGTCCGCGGGTTTTTCCAGCGCGCCCTGGCCGATCATCTCGACGGCGGCAAGCCGCGCCAAGGGCTGCGCATGACGCAGCAGCGCCAGCACGGCGGCGTCGCCCTCCTCGCCGGGGAAATAACTCAGCGCACTGCGCGCCGCCTTGGCGAGGTCGCCGTCTTCGGTCCAGGCCAGTTCCATCATGAGTTCGAGGCCGGGCCGGTGCCCCATCTGCGTGAGGGCGGCCAGCGCGGACGTGCGCACTTCAATCGGGCCTTGCCGGGTTTCGGCCAGCGCCGCTTTGCCCGCCGCCGCGCCGCCCAGCATCCCCAGTATCTCCATCACCCGCACCTTGCGGTCGTCGGGCAGCGCCGGCAGGAGCGCCGCGAGCGTGTCGGCAGTCTGCTCCCGCGCTTCCAGTTCCCGCGCTGCGCGCAGCGCCGTTCGGAAATCATCCGCATTTTCGCCGCGCAGCGCGTTGGTCAACAGCGACATATCCTGGTCGCCGTCGCGCATCAGGATGGCGCCGCGCAAAGCCGCGGCGCGGACATGCCGGGGCGCGTCCGGAAGCGCCAGCAGCCCGTCATAGG
>CAZLII010000377.1:0-5092 GCA_964559065.1 uncultured Nitrospirales bacterium
GAAACAGGATATGCCCTGGCCCGCGGTGGAGCACCCGTTGGGCTGGACTGTGCGCCTGGAGGAAGATTCGCCGACGACACGGGTATTTCAGCGGTTCCTGCATGATTTCGACGATGACGGCTTTCCGGAAATCGTGGCGGTGAATGAAGAGGGGGTGCATGTATATAAGCATAACGATGAGGCTTACGTATTTTGCGGGCATTTGAGCATCCTGCCGCCGTTGCGCCTGGCGCAAATGCCCCCGCAGCGCGTCTGGCCGCCGACGGCCCGGCGGATTGCCCTGCCGGCGCGTCATATGACCTGCCGCCTGTTCATGGAGGGACCGCGCATCACCATCCTGCAACGCGACGATGCGCCGGACATGAGCGCCGCGCGCCACCGGCAATTCGTGTACCGGGTGTCTCTTGACGAAAACTGCGCGCCCACGACAGCGGTTCCAGAGGAGCAGGTTTCGGAATACATCCCCGGGCACATGCGCCCTTGTCGTCTGAACAGCCTGATTGCATCGGAATTTCACCCGGAAATTTCCGAAAACGGGATGACAGACTTCGCGGGCGGGCGCTGGGAATTCTCTCAAGGCGGCCCATATCCCAAGACAATTTATGAGACCTGGGCCACCCTGGACGGCGGAAGAACTTTCCATGTGCGCCGCACCCCTTCGCTGTCCGGCTTTCGTCCACATTCTTCCTTCGTGGATTTTGACGGCGACGGTCTGCTGGACATGGTCACCGAATCGCTCCTCTTGATGGAAGGCGGGTGGTGGGACACGGCGTTGCGCATCCTCAGCCGGCGCGCGGTGGACATTGAAATATCGGTATATCGGCAGACGGGGGGAGGCTTTGTTCGGGAGCCGACGTTGCAATTCCGGACGCGGATTCACCTGAGCCGTCCGCCGGTCTTCAATGACCTGATGTATCAACGCTATCATGCGGGGGAATTGATCAACATCACCGGCGATTTCAGCGGGGATGGCTGGCGCGATTTGCTGGTATGCGACCGACCGGATCGCATCGCCGTGTACCTGGCGGCGGGATACGCTTATCCCGCCAAGCCAAGCGCCGTGATCCCCATTCGGGAGGAGGAGCATTTCATCATTGCCGATGTGAACGGCGACGGCCTCAGTGACGTGGTGCTTCAGGCGGTGCAATATCGGGAAGGCAAGCGCTTTGAAGGATGCCGCGTCTGCTTCGCCATGGAGGATGCGCCGTGATCAATGCGACGGTTGCCTGTGCGGGCTTCGCCCTGATGGCTTTTTTTGAAGTGCACGCGATTCCCCTGGAGAACCGCAACGCCATAAGTTTCTTTGCGGACGTAAGCGGCGACAAGACGGCCGATCTGATCGTGCTCGACGGACTGCTGTTGCGCATTTTCGAGGATGCGCGGGCGGACGCGGAACAGCGCATCGCGCTGCAACCGGGCGCCAGCGCGGTGGATATCGCCGACATTGACGGCGACGGCCTGTGTGAGGTGGTTGCCGTTCAGGGCGACCGCATTGTCGCGTACAAGACCGCACTCGGCGCACCCGATGTCCCGCAGGAATTGTTTCGATTGGATACGCTGTATCGCGAGATGTCCGCATTTTCGGCGGATGCGCCGGGTCAACCCTTCATCACCACCCTGGTGATTCGCCGGGATGGCTCGACCTTGCTGGCCCTGCCGCGCGAAGATACGCTTGAATTACGCACCACGGATGGCGACTTGGTGGAATCTTTTCCCATCGGGGCGGATGCGCCGCGCCATGTGGGCTATGGCCGGCCGTTCAGCAGTTGGACGGCGCGTCCGCCGCAGATCGCTTCCGAAGACGCCTTGGAATGGCATATCAGCCGGGTATTGGCCTTCAAACCCACTTTCCCGGAAGATATCATCCCGGTGGAAATAATGGACCCGGTATATCACCGGGCAGCGCAACGGCTGCTGCCCGAAACCGCATCCCTCAACCCCGAGGCTTGGCCGTGCTTCCCGTTGCGCAAGGACGGATCGCGCCGGGAACGCGCCCTTTACGCACTGGGGGGCAGTGAGTATCGCACCACCATCGTCCACGTTCAACGTCCTGTCTCCGGCGGACCGGACAGGCCGGACCGCGAATTGCGCGTCGGCCCGGAACGCAGTTATCCGGGCGTGATCCTGACCGAAGAAGAGGACTTGCCGGATTTCAATGGCGACGGGTATGTGGACATGGTCTTGTGGAAAACGTCCAGCCCGGCGCCTACGCTGGACGCGTTGACGCGGGCGCTCATGGGCGGGAAGTGGCCGGTCTGGATTACCACCCACCTCTATCTGCCCGAGCAGGGCCGCTTTTCCCCGCGTCCTTCCGGAAGCATCGCATTGGAGGCGCCGCTTTCATGGTATCCTCCGGGCGTCCCCGCCGCGCCCGTGCAGCATGTCGTGATGCGCGACATGGACGGCGACGGGCGCGCGGACTTCGGATGCAGCGTCACGCCGCGTTCGTTTTCCGTCTGGCGGCATACTGATCTGGGTTTTGCGGAAGCGCCGGATTTCCACCACGAATTTCAAATCCCCATCACCGCGGTGGAGGCGCGGGTGGACCTGGATGGACGCGGCCGCACAAGTATCGTCCTGCGCAGCGAAGACTATATCTACGTGCTTCTTGCGGCGGCTTCGCCGGATTTTTCGCCTCTCCCGCCGCGTGATGATCGCAGTATTCAAGACCTGGCGGCACTGGACGCATTGCTGCGGGAGGAAAACCGCTGACCATTATCGGTAGGCATCGGCGGACTTCATCGCGTGCATTTCCAATATCTTCCGGGCGCGTGTCGCCACGGATTCCGCCTCTTCTATGCGGCCCATGGCGCGAAGCAGACGGGTGAGACGCAGGCCGGTCATGCGCAGGGTATCGGCGGCATCGGGATTCTCCTCCAGACGCCGCTGCGCGTCTTCAAACGCCTGTTGATAGGCGGCCAGAGCCTTCTCCATGGCGCCGGTTTCTTCGTGAATGCGGCCTGCCAATGCGCGCAGGCGGGTGCATGCGAGGTTCTCCGGGGCGGACTCCTGCAACAGGGCCTCTATCCGCTGCAGAGCCTTGGCGGGCGAATCCTGTTGCGCCAGGATGGGCGCCTGTTGTTCCAGGATCGCGGCGCGCATGGCGGGGTCTTCGGTCCGCCGGTAGGCCTCATCGAAAGCCGCGATCGCCCGTGCGAGTTCCGGCGGATCAGCCCGGGAATGCAATTGCCCCAGGGCGGCATAGAGGTGGGCGGCCTCCTCAGGTTCATGGGGCATGTCCAGCGCCGCCATGATTTGTCGCATGCCTTCTTCGGGATTTGCCGCGTTCAAGGCCGCGCGCGCGGTCCGCGTCTCCGGGCTGGGCGCGGGGCGCTGTTCATCGTCGGGTCCGCTGAGGGAATACGCCCGCAGGGGTCGCTCCCGTCGCGATGCCTCTCCATCCGCAGACGCGCCGGAAGAGCGTTCGGATTCCAGGGAGCGTTTGCTTGTTGTGAGAGCAATCGCCTTTTCCCGCATGGTCCCCGGTTTTGCAGTGAAACGCCTGGTCGTGCTGATGGCCGCAGGTTCACCGGCCTGGCGCTGACCGAAATAGGCGGCGGCAACCAAGCCGGCGAAAAACACCACCATGATGGCGATAACCGTCAGTATTTGCCGTGTATCCATACCATGTCCAGTGACTATAGGATGCCGCGCTCCTGCAACCCGGCGATACCGGTGCGGACTTCGCCGGCGGAACGGTGCAGCGACCGGCGTTCCTGGTCCGTAAGTTCCAGTTCCAGAATGCGTTCAACGCCGTCCTTGCCAAGAATGCAAGGCACGCCCATGAAAATATCATCGAGACCATATTGTCCGTTCAGATACGCCGCGCACGGCAACAACTGTTTTTCATCGCGCAGGATCGCCTGCGCCATGCGCGCCGCGCTGGCGGCGGGGGCATAGTAGGCGCTGCCGGTCTTGAGTAATTGCACGATTTCACCGCCGCCCTTGCGCGTGCGCTCCACGATGGCGTCTATGTGTTCCTGCGGGAGCAGCCGCGTAATCGGGATGCCGGAAACAGTGGTGTATTGCGGCAACGGCACCATGTCGTCGCCGTGTGAACCCAGCACCATCGTGTCCACGTTGGTCATGCTCACGCCCAGTTCCATGGCGACAAAGGCGCGCATCCGCGCGCTGTCCAGGCAACCCGCCATGCCCATCACGCGCGCGGCGGGGAATCCCAATTTCTTATACGCGAGGTACACCATCACATCCAGCGGATTCGTGATGATGATCACCACGGCATCGGGCGCATGCGCCCGGATTTCGTCGCAAATACCGGAGATGATCGCGCCGTTCTTTTCCAGCAGGTCCAGGCGGCTCATGCCGGGCTTTCGCGGAAGGCCCGCTGTCACCATCACAAGGTCCGCGCCGTGGATATCCGCATAATCATTCGTGCCGACCGCCGTGCAACTGTAGCCGCGAATCGGCCCGGCCTCCGTGAGGTCCAGCGCCTTCCCCTGTGGCATCCCCTCCACAATGTCCGTCAGCACCACGTCGCCCAGTTCCATTTCCAGGCAGTACTGGGCCAGAGACGCCCCCACATTGCCCGCGCCGATGCACGCAATCTTGAACCGCTTTCCAGCCGCCATGCAGTTTCTCCTGTTGTGTTGCATTCCGCCGGTTTCAATGAGGCGTCCGAACAGAGACCGTGCAGGTAAGTATAACGGAGATGAAAGTTACATGAAAAGCCCGCTATTACGCGCATTCTTCGTATTCACTCCCCTCGCCTGTCGTGCAATGGATTCGGACGCAGGCCACTGTTTTTGTAACACTTGCGGGGTGTTTGCATATTCCGTAGCCTTGTGAGACTTCAAGAATCCCGCTTGCTGGGTTTCGTTTGACTTATTCCGGGTTATTTTGATAGGCTTTTCGACACAACAACAGAAAACGCCTGCCGCGTGTCATAGACAGCCGGCGGCCTTCGGGCCTTAATGACGCCTGCCGAGACCGTGGGATGAGCGAGTTTTGGAAACATTGCTCCTTTCCCGTGCCGTCTCGCGACGGCACGGGTTTTCTGTTGCAGGGCGACAGCAATGCAACGGAAAAAGGAAAGGAGGTGAGTGCGATTGCCGAAGCCGGAAAAAATTGAAAC
>CAZLII010000378.1:0-5068 GCA_964559065.1 uncultured Nitrospirales bacterium
GCGGTGCGCCCGCTCTTGCCGATGACCCGGCCCATGTCTTCCTGATGCACGCGGAGTTTGTACTCGTGGCCGTGATCGGTTTCGATCAACTGCACCTGCACGTCATCAGGATGTTCGACCAGTTTTTTCGCGATGAATTCGATCAGGTCTTTCACGATAGCCATTCCGATCCTGTGTTGCCGCCGGTTTGTGTATGATTACGGATTTTCATCCGGCGTTTGCTCTGGAGCAGCATCCTCCGCTGGCGCTTCGGGCGCTTCTGCGGGCGCTTCGGGCGCTTCTGCGGGCGCTTCGGGCGCCCCTTCGGGCGCTTCGGTCACCGGCGGGGGCGCATTGTATCCCTTGTCCTCGACGGCCTCGTCCTTGACGATGACCACGGCCTCTTCCGGCATGGTACCGTCATGATAATGCTTCATAACGCCGAGTTTACTCAAAACATTGCGCGCGGTGTCCGAGGGCAGCGCGCCCTTGCGCAGCCATTCCAAGGCTTTGTGTGCGTCCACTTCCGCTTTGGGTTCCGGGCGGGCGCATGGCTGATACACGCCAATCATGTCCAGTTCTGGCCCGCAACCCCGGGTCCGCGAATCCATCACCACGATCCGGTAATAGGGCTTGTGCGTGCGGCCACCCCGCTTCATCCGAATTACAGTCGCCATCGTTTTCCTCTCTGTCTCCTCTGGGGTATTGTGTTGGAACGTCACCCCCCTGTCTCTTCGGGAGGGGATATTCTGTCTTCCAATCAGGTTGTTTCAGTTTGTCTCCGCCTGGCACCTTCCGCCGTGCAATGTCACATGAATCCCGGAGGCATCGCGCCCCGCCGCATGCCGCGGCCCTTGCCGCCCTTCATCATGTCCTTCATCATCTTCTTCATCCGCTCGAAGTCCTTGAGCAGCGAATTCACATCCTGCACCGTCGTGCCGCTGCCATCGGCGATGCGACGGCGGCGGCTCCCGTTGATGATCTTCGGGTTGCGGCGCTCCTTGGGCGTCATCGAGTAGATGATCGCCTCGGCGTATTTCAATTCATCCTCCGGCATATCGCCGGCGCCCTGCGGCATCATTTTGTTGAGGCCGGGAATCTTTTTCATCAGGTCGCCGAGCGATCCCATTTTCTTCACCTGCTGCATCTGCAGCAGGAAATCCTCCAGGTCCCAGTTCGCCTTGCGCACCTTCTCCTGAAACTTGAGCGCCTGTTCCTGGTCCACCACCTCCTGCGCCTTTTCCACCAGCGAAACCACATCGCCCCTGCCCAGAATCTGGTCCGCCATGCGGCGCGGATGGAACGGCTCCAGCGCGTCCAGTTTCTCGCCCGTGCCGACAAACTTGATGGGACAGCCGGTAACCTCGATCAGGCTGATGGCCGCGCCGCCGCGCGCGTCCCCGTCCATCTGCGTCAGGATGACGCCGGTCAGCGGCAGAGCATCATGGAACTGCTTGGCGGACCTCACGGCGTCCTGGCCGGTCATGGCATTGGCCACGAAGAGGATTTCATGCGGGTGCGCCTGGGCGGCGATCTGGCGGACCTCCGTCATCATCTCCTCGTCCACGTGCAGGCGGCCCGCCGTGTCCAGAATGATCGTATCGCATCCGCGCATTTGCGCTTCACCCCGCGCCATCAGGCACGTATCCACGGGATTGGCCTGCTCGCCGAGGCTGAAAAACTCCACGCCGGCCTGACCGGCGACGATTTCCAACTGTCTGATGGCGGCGGGGCGGTACACGTCCGCGCCGACCAGCAGGGGCTGCTGCCCCTTCTTTTTCAACATCAGCCCCAGTTTGCCCGCAGTGGTCGTCTTGCCTTGCCCTTGCAAGCCCACCAGCATCAACGCTGTGGGGCCGTTCTCGGCCTTTTTCAGACCCTCGTGTTTTTCGCCCATGATCCGCACGAGTTCGTCGTGCACGATCTTGACGATCTGCTGCGCGGGCTGGATGCTCTCCAGCACCTTCTGCCCGATGGCCTGCTCCTGCACCTCCTCGATGAACTTCTTGACGACCTTGTAATTCACGTCGGCTTCGAGCAGGGCGACGCGAATCTCCTGTAGCCCTTCCTTCATGTTCTTTTCGGTCAGGCGGCCCTGCCCGCGAATATGCTTGAAGGCACTCTCCAGTTTTTTCGTCAGATTCTCAAACATAATGCACGAACAAGGTTAATCATTCCTGGGATTGTCCCCGCGCACGACCGTCAGGCATAGTTCTCCATGCACAGGGAAAGGAGTTTATCACATAAACGCCCGCGCATTCAACAGTTATGCCGCAGCGCCGCAGGCAAACCCGAAAGGTCTGCCTTGTTTGTGAAACCTGTTTGACTTGTCCGGGATTCATTTGTTAGACTTCGAATTGATTTTTGCCCTGTGCGCTGAGGTGGCGGAACGGTGGATACGCTTCGATTTCTCGTATCGGAAATCACCGAACAGGGAATCCCCTGCAAGACCGATGTGGCCGTGAACACAATCCAGCCGCCCGGCGTGGAGGGAATTCCGCTGGAGATGGTGTCTGTTTCCGGCACGATCATGCGCGTTGGCGAAGACTTCCTCTTTCAAGGTCATGTCCGGGGGGTCTTCGTGCACACATGTGATCGGTGCCTGGAACGGGCGGAAGCGCCGTTCGACGCGGCCGTGTTGTGGTCTTTTGTGGAAGGCGTGGCGCCAACGCTGACTGAGGAGTGCGGCGAATGCGAAGTCGCCGAAGGCGCGGATTCCAGTGCTCGCCGTTTTTTCCAAGGCCCCGATATTGACCTGGGGCCTCAAGTGTGGGAGGAGGCGGTGCTGTCGGCCCCGGTGAAGTATGTGTGCCGGAATGATTGCCGGGGATTGTGTCCGCATTGCGGCGCAAATCTCAATCATCAGATGTGCGACTGTGTGAAAGAAGAGACCGTGTTGTCCAACACCGGGCTGGCGGGACTGGCCGACCTGTTCCCGAATCTGGCCCGAAAAGAATCGAAGGAGTAATCCCGTGCCGGTACCAAAAAGAAGAACGGGCAAAGCGAAGAAAAACATGCGGCGCTCCCATCATGCGCTGTCCACCCCCAACCTGATCGAATGCCCCGACTGCGGCGAGCGCATCCTGCCGCACCGGGTCTGCCCCAAGTGCGGCCACTACAAAGCGCGGCTTCGCGTATCCCTCAAGGAAGACTAATCGGCATCGCGCCGGAGACCAGCCATGCGTATCGCCGTGGATGCGATGGGAACAGACGTCGCGCCGGATGTTGAAATCGAAGGCGCGGTGGCGGCGAGCCTGTCAAGCGACACCGAAGTGATCCTGGTGGGCGACGAGGCGCAAATCACGGAAAAACTGAACGCTTTCCCCAAGCGGGGGGCGGTTTCCATCGTGAACGCTTCGCAGGCCATCCGAATGAACGAACAGCCCGTTTTTGCCATCCGCAAGAAACGCGATGCGTCGCTCATGGTGGCCCTGCGCCTGGTGAAAGAAGGCCGGGCGGACGCCATGGTGAGCGCGGGCAACACCGGAGCGGTGATGGTGGGGGCGCGGACGGTGCTTGGCCCCATCCGTGGCGTGGCGCGGTCCGCCATCAGCCAGACCCTGCCCACCGCCAAAGGGCGGGTGGTGCTGCTGGATTTGGGGGCGAACGTGGATTGCACGACGCGGCAGTTGTGCGAGTTCGCCGAGATGGGCATCGCCTATTCCCAGTATGCGCTGGGGGTCGAGAATCCACGCGTGGGCCTGCTGAACATCGGCGAAGAGGGCGAGAAAGGCAGCCAGGTGGCCAAGGAAGTGCATCAGGCCCTGAGCGCCGCGCCGCATATCAACTTCATCGGCAACGTGGAACCCAAAGCCATGTATCAAGGGGATGCCGATGTGGTCGTCTGCGACGGCTTTGTCGGCAACATCATCCTCAAGACGAGCGAAGCCGTGGCGGGGCTGATGGCCAAACTCATGCGCGAGAAACTGGAGAGTTCCTCCATGAGCAAGATCGGCGCGGTGCTTGCGCGCAAATCGTTGATGGCGCTCAAGCAGACCATTGATCCGAACGAATATCCCGGCGCGCCCCTGCTCGGCATCAACGGCATCGTCATCGTTCTGCATGGCTCTTCAACGCCGCGCGGCATTGAAAATGCCATCATCGGCGCGCGTACTGCCTTTGAAAACCGGCTCAACGACCATATCCGCGAGAACATCGAGCGGATGCGCGGCAGCGCCGCCACAATTTGGGGGCGGCCGATATGACGGCCTTCCTCTTCCCCGGCCAGGGAAGCCAGGAACCGGGCATGGGAAGGGATTTCCATGAACGCTCGCCCGCCGCGCGGGAAATTTTTGAGCGCGCCGCCGCGGCAAGCGAATCCGGATTTCTAGACCGCATCTTTCATTCCGATCAAGATGCGCTGAACCAGACGCAACTTGCCCAGCCCGCCCTGCTTGTCGTAGAAATCGCCATTGCCACGCATCTGAAGGCCCGCGGGCTTCGCCCATCGGTTTGCGCCGGGCACAGCCTGGGCGAGATTCCGGCATTGGTGGCGGCGGGCGCCTGTGAGTTCGAGGATGCGCTGCGCTTCACTCGTGAGCGGGCGCGGCTGATGAGCGAGAACGTGCCGGAGGGCGGCATGGCCGCGGTGCTGGGGCTGTCGCCGAAAGACATTGATTCGTTTCTGCCTGATGAAGTGCAAATCGCCAACTATAACGGACCGGACCAGACCATCATCACCGGTCAGACCGATGCCCTGGCGGCGGCCATTGCCGCGCTCGACGCCGCAGGCGCGAAGCGGGTCATCCCCTTGAAAGTCTCCGGGCCTTTTCATTCACAATACATGCAGCCGGCGGCGGATGAAATGCGGCGGGTGCTGGCCGATGTCCCATTCCGCGCACCGAAAACACCGTTCATCTCTTCCGTGACGGGAAGGGAAGAGTCCGACCCGGAACGTATCCGGCAACTGCTCGCCGAACAACTGGTCCGTCCGGTGCGCTGGACCGATGTGATGCGGCGCATCGGCCCGACCGACGCCATCGAAGTCGGTCCGGGCAGCGTGCTGCGGGGATTGGCGCGGCGCATGGACAGCGCGCCCCGGGTGCATGGTGTGGGAACATGGGAACAGGCGGAGGCCCTTGTCGCGCAG
>CAZLII010000379.1:0-5067 GCA_964559065.1 uncultured Nitrospirales bacterium
TGGTAGCAGGAGAAGCGGCGGACATTCTGCCGCGCGTGCCCATTCTCATGGCCTTTGCGGTGCGTTTCATCGGCAGCACCTATGCCCGATTCGCCTCGGACTACCGCGTGCTTGTTGAAGCGAACCTTCGCTGCGCGGAACATTTCGATTTCGATCAGGTCAGCGCGATTTCAGACCCGTTTCGGGAGACTTCGGGCTTCGGCGCAGAAATTGAATTTCCAGAGGACAGCGTACCCCGATGCGTCAAGCCTCCTCTTGAAGACAACCTCGATTTCACGCGCCTCGCACACCCCGACCCGTTTGCATCCCCGCGCATGTGGGACCGGGTGCAGGCGGTCAAGGAATACGCGCGGACGGTGCGGGGCCATCGCTCGATTCTTGGATGGGTCGAAGGTCCGGCGGCGGAAGCGGCGGATTTGCGCGGCGTCACCAATTTCCTGATGGACCTCGCAACAGACCCGGACTATGCCTGCGCCCTGATGGACCATTGCGTCGAGACCGCCGTGGAATTCGCTGAGGCGCAGATCGAGGCCGGGGCGGACACCATCGGCATGGGCGACGCCATTGCCAGCCAGATTTCACCGGCCATGTACGCGGAATATGTCGCCCCGCGCGAAAAGCGCATCATCCAGGCGATTCATGCGGCGGGCGGCTGGGTGCGCCTGCACATTTGCGGCAACACCACCCACCTGCTGCCGCATTTCCGCGAGTTGAACTGTGACATCATAGACTTGGACTGGCAGGTGAACCTTGCCGAGGCGCGCCATGTGCTCGGACCGCGCCAGCCCATCGTCGCCAATCTCGACCCCGTGCGCGTGGTGATGGAATCCGACCCGGACAGCATCCGCAGCGCATTGCTTGCGTTGTACGAGACCGTCGGCAGTCCCTTCATCGCCGGCTCGGGCTGTGAAATACCGCCCGGCACCCCGGAAGAAAACCTCAAGGCACTGTGCGCGCCCATCCCCTGGCGCGCCAATCCCTGAGCGGTTTTGCATGCCCGCCTATATCCTGCTGGAAATAATCTGAGGGCGTGTAACATCTTATCCGTATGGCGTAAAGCATGAATCTGATGTCACAAGGATTGTCCCGCACGAAAAGACTTCCCCAAGGATTGTCCGCTTTCTTGATGGGAGGCGTTCGGTTTCGTTTGCGTTCCACCCTTAATATGGTTTATTTTAGATGAGTATTGTTCCTGTGAAATCTGGACGGGGATATGGCCATGGCGCACATGCTGATAGCAACGGACAATGTCGGACTGTATCAGGTGTTTGCTGCGGAACTGGAAGGAGACAGGCATGAGGTGCATTGGGCTGTGAATGGCAAAGAAGCATTCGACATGCTGGTGGAGAGCATGCCGGATTTGGCTTTCCTGGACGTGCATCTGCCCTTGTTCAGCGGATTGGGCTTGTCCAAACTAATCCGCGCGGAACCCGCCATCCCGCCGGAGTTTCCGATTGTACTGCTCTCGGATGATCCGATAGACCCGCATGTTGTGGAAAAGACTCGCGTCTCAGCGGTGTTTCCCAAGCAGCACTTGGCGCAGGACCTGCGGGAATTAATTTGCAGGCTGCTTGGCCCTCAGGCCGCTGCTTGAGAGGTTCCCGGCTTTCTGCCGAAAGAGAGGGGTCAGGCGTTTTCCAAGTAATGCTGCGCGATGGCGGACCGGATTTCGGTGGCGGTCGCCACCGCCACTTCCACACGGCGGTTTGTGGCCCGTTCCACGTCTTCAATGGCCACCAGGTCCAGCGGATTCATCATGGCCAGCACCACGGTCTCATCCTTTACGCGAACGGGGATGCAAGTGTGCTGCTGTGCAATCCGTCCGCTGATAAGCGCCGGCGCATCGGGTTCGATGGTCGCTTGGTCCAACCGGATAAATTCCGCGTCACACTGGCGCGCCAGCGCCTGGGCGACGGCCTCTTCGCTGGCCAGACCCTTTTCAATCAGGATGCCGCCCAGGTGGCGGGTGGGATTGCTGCGCTGTTCATCCAGCGCCTCATCAAGTTGTTCCATTGTAAGCATTCCGGCATTCACCAGAATTTCGCCAAGGCTTTGCTTGTGTGTGCTTCTTGGCTTGGCGGCGGCCAGTGGCCGGGGTGGGGGTTGCGTCGCGCTGCGTATTCGGGCTTCGCCGCGCAATGTCTCCAATTCGCTGCGCAGTTCACGGATGGTTTTCTGCGCTTCTTTGGCCTCCCGGACAGCGTCGGCAAGTTGCTCGGCCAATCCGAGTTGGTCATCTTTGGCGGTTTCCGCTTTCAGTTCTTCCTCTAATTCAGCGGAGCGTTCGCGCGCCGCGCGCAGTTCCCCGCGAAGGGTTTCCAGTTCCCCGGCCGCCGCCTGCGCCTGTTCCAGTTTCGTCTGCAATGCGTCGCGCTCAGTCCGCAGCCGACCCAGTTCTTCTGCGGTTTGTTCCGCCGCATCTACTTTGGCCTTCAGCGCAGCGATCTGCGCCTGCGCGGCGGCCAATTCCGCTTCCAACGAAGCCTTCATGGCCGCCTGCTCCTCCCGCGTCTCGGCCAATTCCGCCTCAATGGCTGATTTTGCGGTGCTTTCCTCCGAGAGACGCGGGCCAAGCGAATCCGCCAGCGCGCGCAGTCGTTCGTTCTCCCGGTGCGCCTCCTGCAGCGCTGTTTCCTGTTCCGCTTGCGCCTGCCGGGCGGCATCGGCATCCGCCAGACGCGATTGCAGCGCCTCCACGTCCCGCCGGACCGTTTCTTCCGCTTCCAGACGCGCGGCGACCTCCGCCTGAAGTTGTTCCATGCGCTCCTGGTTGGTTTCCATCTGGCGGGAAAGGTTTGTCGCCTGTTCCTCCAGCGATGCGGCGCGGTCGCGCGCAGCCGCACAGGCGGTTTGCAGGTCCGCAACTTCGCGCTCCAATTCGACGCGGCGCTGCTCCGCGTCCTGAAGCGATTGGTCTTTCTCCGCAACAGCCGCCTCCAGCGATTCGATGCGCGCCCGCGCTGCGGAAAACACCTTCAATTCTTGCGCAACCGTCTCGCGGAATGCCTGAAACGCATCCGCCATCTCGGAGGCCGTATTCTCCTCCCCCGTAATGGCCTCCTCCAGTTGGGCGGCCAGTTCATTCAACGCAGTGCGCAACTGCGCTACATGCTCCAGAAGGATTTGGCGCGTGTGCGCCGCCATGCCGCGTTCTTTTTCGATCGCCGCCTGCAACCGCGCACACGATTCATGCTGCAAGGGATCATGCATCATGGAACAATCCTTCAAAGTCCACTACCTATAGTTTAATCATTATGTCCATTTTTGTCAAGCAAAATTCCAGGCCAGGCATTTGCGAAATGGGGATTTCTGACGGACGCACCATCGAGAATCCCGGACATTCCCCGTGGGAGTTGTTCCCTTATGAGACAAAATGGCCCATTTCGCAAATGCCTCGCATGGCATTTTGCTGCACGCGGCATAACGGGATTTGCATGTCATTTTTCCTGAGAGGACGCAAAGCCCAAGTGCCTGTCGAGAAAAGCAAAAGTCTCTACGCCGTGGATGGCATGCGGTCCGTCGAAGTAGGCGATCTGTGCGCGGTCGCCGACGCCAAGCGCGACGTACTGACGGCGGGTGCGTGCGAATTCGTAGGCGACCCATTCGTCCGGTGCGACGCCGTCGTGGTGGCCGCGTTCGACCATGAAGGGGCGCGGGAGGATCAACCAACTCAATTCAGCGTAATTGAAGGTGTTGCCGAGGTTGAATTCCGGCATTTCGTATTCGCCCGTGAAGAGGTAACTGTAGGGGCTGCTGTTGGAGACGTTCTTCCATATCCACTCATTGAAATCGGCGGAGCAGATGGAGAGGCAGTAGCCGTCGAGCAGCGCGGGCGCGCGCATGGCGGTCTTACCGCCGTAACTCAGCCCATAAAACGCAATGCGTTCGGGGTCCACGAAAGGCAGCGCGGCAAGCCACCTCAGGGTCTGCTGGTGCTGGCGCACGATGATCGCGAACAGGGACTTCTTCAAGGGATTGGCCTTGCGCTGGAGGACGCGGAAGGCGTCGCCGCCGATGTAGGGGTTCTGCGGCGCATAGACGACATAGCCACGTTCGGCCAGGCGGCAGCCGTATTGAATGTATGTTGTGTCGTTGATCCGGGGATCAGCGATCAGGTTGGGCCGGCCTTCCAGACCATGTTGGCACACGACGACGGGGCGGCGTTCGCCGGGGCGGATGTCTTTTGGGACCAGCAAAATGCCGTAGGCGAAGACATCGGGATAAACGTCCAGCATGATTTCATGGGCGCTGTATGCGGGCGTGTCAGTCATCAGGCGGCTGCGCGGCTGCATCGCTTCATCAGGCTCTGGAAAACGCCCGATCACCTCGTCCCACAGGTATTCGCGCAATGGTGCGGTGGAAGTTTTCCATGTTTCCAGCGATAAAGCATTGGTATTTACCCAGAATTCGGCGCGTTGTTGCGGCGATTTCCGCATCAGGCGTTGGGTATGCTCCATGAGTTGATCAAACTGGCGTTTCAATCGCGCATCCGGATCGGGCAAGGGACGAGACAGCGCGGGTGACTGTCCGGAATCTTCAGCCAGGTCGGGCGCGCCCAGCGCCGCCAGCAAGCGGCGCAGGGAGGCGGGCTGCCCAGGCAGACCATCCGGGGCAGATTCCAGCCACATTGAGACGGGAGGGGCCAAGCCCTGCAACAGATCGCACGCGCGCTGCAACTCCGCAGCGACGGCGGCGGGGTCCGGCGTGCGGATGCGTCCGGGGGCGCCGCCGGAACGGCGGGGCGTCTGTGGGGGCCCGTCAATCGCGGGCGCATCGGCGGTCTCCACGACAAGCGCGCGTGGCGCGATCAGCGTGGCGATTTCGGCATCGCCGAAGATTTCCAACAATCCCCACACATTGCGGTAGATGGGTTCTTCCCAGAGACCCTCGCGCGGGCCGAAATAACCGGAGACCACGACGGCGGTAATGCGCGGGTCCACTGCGGCGACGTAAAACGCAAGCAGGCCGCCTTCTCCGTGGCCGATCACGCCGACGGGCGCGTCGGATTGCGTCTGCAACCAGTCCACGGCGGCCAGAATCTTCTGCACTTCATAGCCGATGATATGA
>CAZLII010000380.1:0-5049 GCA_964559065.1 uncultured Nitrospirales bacterium
GTTCGAGCAGGGGGAAACATATCGAGACTGGTCCAGCCATTTCATCCATCGCCTGCCCCCGCCGGGGGGCGAAATTGAAGGCAACGATCTTGGCGATTTCAATGGCGACGGACGCCTGGAGGCGGTCTCGCTTGACCAGCCCAACGGCGTGATCTACCTCCATGCGCCTGTGGACGGTCCGCGCGGTGAATGGCGCAGCGCCGCCATTCAGCGCGACCGGCCCTTCCTGCAGGCTACGCTTGTGACGGATATTGACGGCGACGGCGTCGCGGACCTCGTCTATTCCTGGGAAGGCGACGCGCCGGGACGCGGCGGCATCCACTGGCTGAGATGCGCCGGGGGCGACCCGCTCAATCCCGCGCATTGGACTGACCGGCCGCTGGTGCAGCACGAGAGCGCGTGGTGGATCGCGCCACGGCGCGCGGACTTCAGCGGCGACGGCCCCGCCGGAGACATCGTCTTCACCGCGCGCAACATGCCCAACCGCAATCCCGGCACGCGCCCCGGCCTGTTTCGGCTTGAAGCGCCGCAGGACCCGTCGCAGCCCTGGCGGCGGCATGTCATTGACGACACGCCGAGACATCCCCTCCAAGTGGATTTCGGCAATCTCGCGGGCGAAGGCCACGGCCTCGACCTCGTAATCGGCGGCTTTGAGACCGACGTCGTCTATTGGTATGCATTCAAGGACGGCTGGAAACGCAGCACACTGCCTGTGCCCGCCGCCACGGAAGACAACCCGACCACCCGCGTCTGGAATGTGAAAACGCTGCGCAGCGGCGGGCCGCGCGACGCCCTTCTCGTCGCCGCCACCGGCGACAAACGCGGCGGCGCCCTCTGGTGCTTCGAGTATGTCGAAGACGCCTATCGTCCGTGGAAGGTGATGGACTTCGGCTACGCGCACCCCATGGACGACCGTATCCTGCTGTACGACCTCGACGGCGACGGCGTGGACGAGGTCTTCATCCCCGACTCCGGCGTCGGCGTTAATCTGCTGCGCATTCTGCACTTCGACCGAAGAGAACCATGACTGAGCGCAAACAGTTGTAGTTGCAGGGTGGGTGCAGCGAAGCGGAACCCATCATTACCCTGGCGCCTTACCTGATCCCGCCGGCGATGCGCGGAAAACGGGGATCATCGCTGATTACCGCGGAAATTGCTGGGCGGACCGCATCGGCGGGGGAAGCCGGTCCATTGCCGGAACAGCAGGACATGTCGGACATACTGGACGTGCCGGACCAGTAGGAGCAGTCCGAACAGGCATATAAGAAGGCCGTGTTGTCCAAATTTCCTGGGCAACTTTGTTCAATGATCTGCACTCTCTGCGAAGCATTGCGGCCTCTGCGTTGGATTTGTTTTTGGGCAGATACAGACTGGAATGACAAACCGCCAGCGGCGCTATCACGGTTGCCGCAGCACGCCCGGCCCTGGGTCTATCACGCGCACCAGGCGGTCTGCGGACAGGTACAGGCATTCCATGCGCTGATCGCCGTCAATATCCGCCACCATGGCCGGCCCAAGCAATGGGCCGGCAGCGCGCTCATCCCGCCATCGCACGCCGCCCGACAATGACACGGCCCACAGAACGCCGCTGTCCGACGTCACAATCACCGCCGGTTCGTCGGACAGCGTAACGGTGCTCAGCCGCCGCGCTCCCGAAAACGGGACGCGCCACCGCATTTCCCCTTCTTCAGAATATCGGTACACCCCCGTCTCGTCGGCGAAGACAAAATCCGGCGCGACATCAGCAGATTCCTGCACGACGATCGCATCCCGCAACGCCGCGCTTCGGCCGCTGGACACCGTCTTGCGCAACGCGCCGCCCAATGGCTCCAGGCAATACAAATGCCCTTCCGAGGCCGGAACCAAGAGCAGCCACCGCCCCTCTCCGATACGCGCTATTCTTGGTGACCCGGTCGGCGGATGCTGAAACGGCGTTTTCCAGCGTTCCCCGCCCGCTGCGTCCAGACAGATTACTGCCGGATCAGGGTCTGTGGTCGCGACATATGCGAAACTGCGGACCGCGGACCACGCAAAGTCTGTTTGAATCTCTGCATCATCCCCGGCCAGCGAGGCATGGTACAATCCAACCACATTCCCGCCGACGGCATATTCCCAAATGGGACGCTCCGCATCCACGGAAAGACACGCCAATCGGCGGCCGTCCCGAAAGACCAGCAGCACATCATAAGCCTCCTCGAACAGGTTCGCCGCGATGGCATGGCCCGTCGAACACGGCCCGCCCAGTTCCACCACATGCACCGGATCACCCGACATGTCCAGAAAACGCACAATCCCCCGGTGATCTATCAACGCAATCAGCGGCGCGCCGCTTGGGGTTCGCAACGTCAATGGCGGCGTATAGAACCGCCCCCGGAACTGTCGCCGCCAGACCGACTCGCCTGTGGCGTCCCGGCAGACCGCCTCGCCGCTGTGATCAACCGTCACGATGTTCCACGGGGATTGGGGCGATGCGCGCACCAACGCCGGCGGACCGGCGGGAACGCCATCCACCAGGGCGGACCACCGCAACGCGGGCGCCACCTGAAATTGAAAGCGGCGGGCGAAGGCTTTCCCGTCGGAGGTCATGAGCAGCAGTCGGAACTCCGGCGCGTCGCCGGACTGAAAGATGCCCTGCACAGTGCGCTGAAATGCGGCCGTCGCGCTTGGTTCCGCTTTGAGGCGGAATGTTCCCGCGCCAATGCCATAGCCTGTGGGGGGGACCAGTTCCAGACTACCCGAGACTGCCGTATCGGTGCGGTTGGCGAATCCGAACGCCAGTCCCGTCCGCGAGCGCTCCGCGCTGAACGGCTCCTCCAGGCGCATCCACAGCCCCGCTTCCAGCAGTAATGGGGCGGCGGGCGCGCCGCGAATCAGCGCCGGACCCTCGAACCCCAAAGCGATGCCCGATTCCCCTGCATCCAAGGCATGTAGAACCCCGGTGATTGGATCAGTCACGTTCATGCCTTGCGCATCTTCCTGCCATTCCCCGCCTTCAGGTCCATCCCAGAACAGCACGGCGGCGCTCTCGCCGTCCCGAAAAACCATGCCCGCTACGCCCCCAAACATCGCGACCGGCATTTCGCCCACCCGCACCAGTCCGTCCAATAGCGTCTTCGGCGCATATCGCTCAAAATCCGGCAATAACGGCAATGTTTCCACCACGCCTGCGGGAAAACCTTGATACAGCCCCAGATAGTCAGTCATTTCGTCCACCGTGACCCGCCACCAGCCTCCCAGCGGCGCATCCACCCACGCATAGCCGTCCGAATAGGTCTTGACGGCGTGTGCCTGGACGCGAAATGCTTCCCACGAATAATGCGCCACGGGGCGTTCGCCTTCATAATCCAGCGGCGCCATGCCCAACCCCACCGCGCCCTGTCGCCGCCATATCGCCCGTGACGACGCACTCAGGCGCAACAGCGCCAGACGATGCGCGCGCCGCGCGATGTTGCGCAGGGTCTCGGGCCGCGTCTGCCGGCAACTTTCCCGAAGCAGCAAATGGAGGGGAATGGCGTCCGCCGCGCCCACCGATTCCACCAATCCCTCGAACAAATCAAACCACAACGGCCCCGCGCCCAGCAGGTCATCCGCGATGATGATCAGTTCCGTTTCGGGATGCGCCTGGATAAAAGCGCGGAAAGCGCGGCGACCAAAGCCGCGCACCGCCGCGCGAATCGTCTCCGGGCTTTGCGAAGTCAGGTCGTAACCGTCCCATTGCCAGTCATACAGCATGCCCGCGGACCGCGTATCCAGCGCGATGCCGCGCAATCCCGCGCCGCGACACAACGCGCCCGCCGCACGGAAACGCGCAATGGCCGCACGGGTCAAATCGCGGTCCGTAAACCAGGCCTCTTCCGGCGCGATCTCGACGTAAAGAAAATTTCCGGATATCCCCTGATCGCTCAACCGTTGGTTCGCTGTGCGGATTTCCCGGATCAGAGGCGCTTCTTGCGCCGACCCCGCTCCCGCGTCCCCCTCGGACGGCAAGTCCGCGTCCAGCCTTTGGAACACCCCCTGCACCAGGAAACCGCCGAAGCCCATCTCGCGCCAATACGCCGCATGGTCCGCCGCCCATGTCAGGTTTACCGGCGCACAGAGCAGCACTTCGGGCATGTCGGCCGGCGGCGCGCCGCCGCCCGCCGGAACTGCCCCCAGAAACGTCAGAATCAACGAAAACAACACCACAGAAAATCCTTCGCACTATGGAGTTTCTTCGGGTTGTGCGGCGATCATCCGGAGAAATGAAATCACCGTGTCATCATCCCATTTGGCCCCGCCGACATGCTTGAACACAATGTCGCCGTTGGGCGCAATGAGGAAGGTCGCGGGCGTCATCGTGGTCTCATAGACCGCCGGGCGCTCCCCCTCAAGGGTGTACACAGGGAAACGGACGTCTTCCTGCAGCACGACCGGGCGCGGGTCCTTGTCGCCCGTCGAGATGCACACAAAATCCACATTGATGGACTGCATCGCATCATAGAGCCGGTTGATGGCGGGGATTTCCGCCAGGCACGCAATGCAGGTCGGATGCCAGAAATGCAGGAAGACGGCCTTGCCGCGCGTCTCCTCCACATCAAAGGGAACGCCGTCCAGCGAAACGACCTGCCAGGCGTATTCCGCTTTCAACCCGGAGGTGATCGGCGGCGTGCGCAGCCGTCCCTCCGCGCTCTTCACCAGCAGCCCCTGAAACAGATACACCACCGCGATCGCAGCGACAACAAGCCCCGCAACCGTCAATATCACGCCCGAAAGGCAGCCGAACACAAAGGATTTGCCTGGTTTCATCGTGTTCTTCCTACGAATTGACTTGTAACGCTAACCTTAGTACCCCAGTTCGTAAATTCCGCGACGTGTTTCTGTCGTCCGAAGTGTATCATCTCACGTCCTTACGAGCGAAGCGGTACAACGCGCGGCTGAACGCAGCAATCTTACACAGATGACAAGGATTGGCGATGATATGGAGTGCGCCGTCTGTTCGGCGCTTTGGCTGGGTTTTCCCTCGTTACACCGCTCCTGCGGTGTAACGCACCACCGCGGCGCTCCCGCGCC
>CAZLII010000381.1:0-5017 GCA_964559065.1 uncultured Nitrospirales bacterium
TATTTGCATTCATGTTTAATTCATTCGTGTTCGGTTAAGCAAGTTCCCAAGATGGCTGTGTGCAACGGTTACAACCAATTCGATGGCTGCTTGAATTGTTCTGGATTCCCGCTTTCGCGGGAATGACGAGTAAAATATTTTAGGCATGCAAATACGTCATTTCCGCGTAAGCGGGAATCCAGTAATGCAAGGCCGTCTATCCGCCGAATGCGAATGTTCTTTCTGTAATCCCGCTTCTATGCAAACATGGATTCTATCATTGCGTCAAGGCGGCGGCGGTAATGGGCGAAGTGGTCGAAGGGCATGCCGGGCCGGATGGTGTCGTCGAGATGCGGCGCGCAGCCGCCCGATTCAAGCAGCGGGCGCACTTCGTGTTCGAGATAGCGGTCTATGGCCTGCGGTCCGGCCTGCACGACGCGCCAGTCAATGCCGCCGATCAGCCGCAATTCGCGCCCGAATCGCCGCCGGAGGGCGCTGTACTGGATGCCGGCCACGCCGCACTGGTTGAGGGCCAAGCCGTTCACGCCCGCATCCAGCCACAACGGAACGAGGTCTCCCACCGCGCCCGCCGACCACATCACCCGCAGTCCCGCGCCGCGCCGTTCCAGGTGATCGCAGATACGCCGCAGCGCGGGCTGCACAAAGCGTGCGTAGTCCGCCGGCGCGATCACCGGCGCACAGTTGCAGGCGATGGGTTCGTAGAGTTCGACGTAATCGGGGAGCACGCCGGAAAACACGCGGTCTATCAGCCTGATCAGAAAATCCGCGTAATGGTCCATCGCGGCCTCGGCCAGCGCGGGGCGCTCGCGCAACGCGATCAGCGCCGCGTTCAGCGTCGCGCCGTCGGCAATGCCGATGACCTGGAAGAAGCCCTCGTTCCACGGCGCGGCCCAGAGGATGCCGTCGCGGTCGCGCCACGCTTGGCAGCGGCTTTCCCAGTCCTGGGGGAAGCGTTGCGGATCGTCCGGATCATAGGCGCGGCGTAGCGCCTCAAGCCGTGCGGCATCGGTCAACACATCCTCTTCCTCGGAAATCCGCCGCCATGCAACCGGCATTTCCCCGCCGGACTCGATGCCGAAGAACGCCTCCGGCGTGCGATCGTCAAGATGACCCGCCGCGCGCCATTCCTGTACGATTTCCTCTGAAAATTCGCATTCCAAGCGCGGCGGCGCGCAGGGTTCCAATCGAAGCAATGCCGCGAGCAGGCGTTCCCGCGCGGTATTCCTCATGCGCATCCCTTTCCCGTTCCGTTCCGGCAACAGACTGCCAGCATGCGGCTTGAAAAGTCCAGCAAGTTCTGGAGTACAGGCTTTAGCCTGTCAGGACAAGTTTTGGAGTACAGGCTTTAGCCTGTCAGGGTTGTCCCTTTCCCAACAGGCTGAAGCCTGTACTCCAGAACTTACTCCAGAACTTATCCAGGACCTTTCGCAGTTGCATGGGGCGATTTGGGATCGTATGCTAGACCAATCCCGGCATGAGGGACGAAACGCGGACTGTGTGATGTGACGCCGGGCATGGCAGTGCAACCAATAGAGAATTCGCGCGTAGCGCGGGAGGACAGAACGATGGCCAAAAAGCAGAGCATAGCGGCGGCAAGGGGCGTGTACCGGTTTTCTTTCGGACCGTGGAACATTGACGAAGGGGCGGACCCCTTCGGGCCGACGGTGCGCAAGCCGGAGGCGCTGGCGCGCAAGATGGCGGCGGCGAAGCGCATGGGTTTCCAGGGCATGCAGTTTCATGACGATGACGCGGTGCCGGACCTGGACAGCAAGTCGGCGGCGGCCATAGAGAAGGAGGCGAAGCGGGTCAAGAAGATGCTGGACAACGCGGGCCTGAAGGCGGAATTCGTCGCGCCGCGCCTGTGGTTCTCACCGAAGACCATTGACGGCGGCTACACCAACAACGATCCCGCCTGCCGCAAGTATGCCATCGAACGCAGCAAGATCTGTATTGATATCGCCAACATGCTGGACGCGAAAACCATCGTGCTGTGGCTCGCGCGCGAAGGCACGTATATCCGCGAAAGCAAGAACGCGCGGCTGGCAGTGCTCCAAATCCGCGACGCCATCAATGAAATGCTCGATTACGACCCCAGAATGGTCATTCTCATCGAACCGAAACCGAATGAGCCGGTGGACAGCGCAATCATCCCGACGATCGGACACGCCGTCGGCCTGGCATACATGACCAAAGACCCGGACCGCGTCTGCTGCCTGGTCGAGACGGCGCACAGCATCCTCGCGGGCCTCGACCCCTCCGACGACATGGCCTACGCGCTCGCGCACGACAAATTGAAGAGCGTGCACCTGAACGATCAGGGCGGGCTGAAATTTGATCAGGACAAGTCCTTCGGTTCCTACAACCTCCGTCGGGCGTTCAACCAGGTGCGCGTGCTCGAAGAATACGGTTACGGCCGCAAGGGCGAATGGGTCGGGCTGGATGTGAAGACCATGCGCACCCAGAAACAGGCGGTGAACACCAAGCACCTGAGCAACAGCCTCGCCACCTTCAAGGCGCTGCTCGAAAAAGTGCGCACCCTCGACAAGAAACTCGAAGCGGAATTGATCAAGGCCCGTGACTACGAGGAACTTGATCGTTATATCCTCTGCCATCTCATGGGCCGCAAGTACTAGAAAACAGGCGGCGCCGCAAGCGGCGCGCGGCATGACGGCTTACAGGAGGTTTGCGCATGAGGTACAGAATGCTTGGAAGGGGCGATCTGCGCGTGCCGGTGATTTCCTTCGGCGCGTGGGCGGTCGGCGGCTGGCTGTGGGGCGGCCCCGATGATGAGGCGGCTGTCCGCGCCATGCAGCGGGGCATAGACCTCGGCGTCACCTGCATTGATACGGCCCCGGTGTACGGCATGGGCCACAGCGAGCGCGTCGTGGGCCGGGCGATTGCAGGACGCCGCGACCAGGTCATCGTTGCGACCAAGTGCGGGTTGCGCTGGGACGCGGAGGACGGCCAGCACTATTTCGACACCACGGACAACGAGGGGAATCCCCGCCGCATCTTCCGCAATCTCCGGCCCGAATCCGTGCGCCATGAATGCGAACAGAGCCTGGAGCGACTGGGGGTGGAGACGATCGATCTCTACCAGTGCCATTGGCCCGATCCCACCATGCCGATTGACGACACCATGGAAGCGCTCCTCTCGCTGCAACACGAGGGGAAAATCCGGGAGATTGGCGTGAGTAATTTCACGCCCGACCTGATGCGCGGGTGCATGAAAAAGGGCCGTATTGCCAGCAATCAGCCGAAATACAACGCCCTCGAACGCGACATTGAGAAGGACGTGCTGCCGTTCTGCCGCGTCAACGACATCGGCATCTTGGCCTACAGTCCCCTTGCGCAGGGACTGCTCACGGGCAAAGTCGGCCCGGATCGCGTGTTCCCGGAAAACGACCTGCGCAGCAACAAGGCCATGTTCTCGCCGGAAAACCGGCGGCGCGTGCTTGATATGCTGGAAACGGCGCGGCCCGTCGCGGAAAAATACGATGCGACCTTCGGTCAGTTGTTCCTTGCATGGACCGTGGCCCAGCCCGGCGTCACCACGGCGCTCGCCGGCGCCCGCAATGAAGCGCAGGTGGAGGAGAACGCCCATGCAGGGGACATCCGTCTCAGTGAGGAAGACATCGCCGCCATCCGAAAACTGGTGGAGGGCTTGGGTGCGTTGAACTGAGCGCAGTCGTACACGCGACAAAGAGATTGCCTGAAAGGAACGCGGGGGAAACCCATTGTTCTGGGGTTCTTTCTGTTCTTGTCATCCGGGTTTGGTTTCGTACAGGTCGTATTTGTCCCATAGGTCCTGTCTCTCTTTTGAGTCCTTTTCAGGCCCGCGCCCGCCTGTTATGCGAACACCTTCGGCAATCGGAAATGCACGTTTTCCTCGATGAGTTCGCGTTCTACGACCATGCAAGGTTCAATGCCCTGCAGGTATTCGATGACGCCGCGTACGAGGCGTTCGGGCACTGACGCGCCGGAGGTCAGGAGTACGCGCCGGACCCCTTGCAGCCATTGCGGGTCAATGGCGGTTGCGTCGGAGATGAGGTAGGCGGGTTTGCCGCGTCCCTGCGCGATGCTGGCCAGCCGGTTGGAGTTGGCGCTCTCCACATCGCCCACGACCAGCACGAGGTCCACCTCTTCGGCCAAGGCGTTGACGGCGACTTGCCGGTTGGAGGTGGCGTAGCAGATGTCCTGTCGCGGCGGCCCCTGAATCTTCGGGAAGCGGCGCTGCAGCACGGTGATGATTTCCCTGCAATCGCCGACACTGAGCGTGGTCTGGGTGATGTAGGCGAGTTGTTCGGGGTTTTCTACTTCAATCCGCTCTGCGTCTTCTTTGGTCTGAATCAGGCGGATATGCTTCGGCGCCCAGCCCATCGTGCCGACGGTTTCATCGTGGCCGGGTTCGCCGATGAGGATGACGGTGAAATCCCTGGCCGCAAAACGGCGCGCCTCATGATGCACCTTGTCCACCAGCGGGCAGGTGGCGTCAATGACCTGCAGGTCCAGTTCCCTGGCCTTTTCCCAGCGGTCCGGCCCGACGCCGTGGGCGCTGAAGAGCAGGTGCGCGCCGCGCGGCACTTCGTCCAGATGCCGCACGAAGACCGCGCCTTTCTCCCGCAGTTCATTGACCACGTGCGCATTGTGCACAATGTGGTTCAAAACATAGACCGGCGGGCCGTAGCGTTCCAGCGCCGCCTCCACGCTCTTGATGGCCCGCTCCACGCCCGCGCAGAAGCCGCGAGGTTTTGCCACAATGATTTCCATTGCTGTCGCTTCCCGATGATGTTGAACGGCATCGCACTGACGCCTTCTACAGAACAACATTCAATGCGATACTATTCGCATCGCCGGGCGCGACGCAAGAAGGAGTAGAGGCATTTGCGAAATGGGTCGTTTCCTCGAAGCGCGCGATCAGACCGAAAACTACTGCCAGGGGGAAACACCTGCGATCAAGGACGCAAACCGCCGATGATTCGTGGGATTCCGGAAAGGTCTTGGCGGCAGGCGATGC
>CAZLII010000382.1:0-5014 GCA_964559065.1 uncultured Nitrospirales bacterium
CCGCACGGCCGGGAGAAGGGGCGACATGGACGGCGGAGGAGTCGTTGCGCCGGATACGGGACAGGGAGGCCCTCGCGGATGCCCCCGCGGAGGAGATGGCCGCGTATGCGCCGATTGTGATTCCGGACCCGTTGCCACCGCGCGTATTGGCGGAAATTGACGCGATTCAAAACGGCTATCCGAGACCGTTCCAGCGGGGATTGGATCGCAGTCACAAATATTTGCCGTATATCTATGCGGAACTGGACAAGGCGGGATTGCCGCGCGAGTTGGCGTGGCTGGCGATGGTGGAAAGTCAGTTCACGCCGAAGATCGTATCCCGCGCGGGGGCGGGCGGCATGTGGCAGTTCATGCGGGCCACGGGCCAGCGCTATCAGTTGCGCGTGGACCATTATGTGGATGAGCGCTACAACTGGCACAGTTGCACCCGCGCCGCGATCAATTATCTGAAAGACCTCTACGAGCATTTCGACGGCGCGTGGCCGTTGGCCATTGCCGGATACAACATGGGCGAATTCGGCCTGGTGCGCGCCATTGAATCCACGGGCGGCGAGCGCGATTTCTGGCGCCTGATTGAAACGCCGCCCGCATCCGAGCGCATCCGGCTTGAGACCAAACGATTTTATCCCAAATTTTTGGCCTCGGTCATCGTTGCCTCCAGTCCGGAAAAGTACGGTTTCAAGTGGAATCCCCAACCCGCGGAAAACACCGTTCGCATGTCGGTGCGGGGCATGTACGCATTGGAAGACCTCGACCGCGCGATGGGCGCGCCGTCGGGCACGCTGGCGCGATTGAATCCCGACCTGCTGCGCGAAGTCACGCCGCCGACCGGCGAATATGCCGTGGCGGTGCCGGCGGAATACCGGGCGCGTTTCCTGGACGCCCTGCAAAAGACCCCGAAAATGCAGTATGCCGGGCGCACGCACAAGGTGAAACGCGGCGAAACGCTGTCGGGCATCGCCCGCCGCTATGGCAGCACGGTCCCGGAAATTATGCGCCTGAACCAACTGGCTTCGGCGGAGCGTATCCGGGAGGGACAGGTGTTGCGGCTCCCGGGCGGCTATGAGCGCGGCCAGGGCGGCAATCTCTTCGACGCTGTGCGCGAGGTCGGGCCGGACACGAGCGCCACCGCCGTGGCGGCGTCTTCCGAAGGGACGCGGACCTATCGCGTCAAAGCCGGAGACAGCCTGTTCAAGATCGCCCAATCGCAAAAAGTGAGCGTGGATCAGATTCAGAAATGGAACAACATGGGACAGCGCTCGCGGATTCACGTCGGCGACACGCTCTATGTGTCCGACCCCGGCGGGTGGGCGGCGTCGGGAAGCGATACGGCCACGACTTCGGCCGCCACGCGGCAGCATGTCGTGAAGGCCGGCGAATTCCCCGGAAAAATCGCCCGCGATTACAGCATGTCGGTGGATGAATTGCTGCGGATCAACAACCTGACCAGGAACAGTGTCATCCGGCCGGGCCAGAAATTGACCGTGAAGCCGGGGGCCGGCGGCGCGGCATCCGGTTCGGCCACGCCGGAACGCAGCGCCGCACCGGAACCGGAGCGCATTGTTTACGCCGTCGCGAAGGGCGATACGGCGAGCGGCATCGCCGCCAAGCACGGCGTGAGCACGAAAGATGTGCTGGCGTGGAACAAATTGACCGAACGGTCTGTACTGAAAATCGGGCAGAAACTGACCATTCTTGTGCCAGCGAAGGCGTCGGGCGGCCCGATACGCCTGGCCGCCGCGCAACCGGAAAGACTCACGCACATCGTGTCGCGGGGGCAGAATCCCTCGACCATCGCCCGCCAATACGGGGTAAAGGTCAGCGACCTCTACAAGTGGAACGGCTGGTCCAGCCGCCATGTCCTGCATATTGGCGATGAGGTGTTGATTTTCCGCGATTGATGCTTATCGCCAGAAACGCTGCAACCCGACTGCCACGCCCTGAATCGCCACGTCGGAGGCGGGATAGAACAGGGGCGACATCGCGGCATTCGCCGGACGCAACTCCACCATGCCGCCACGGGGATAATACCGCTTGACCGTGGCCTCGCCATCCACAAGGGCAACCACAATGTCCCCGGGGCGCGGTTCCCGCGACGCATTCACGACAAGTATATCGCCTTCCAGAATGCCGTCTTCGATCATGCTGTCCCCGCTGACCCGCAGGCAAAACAGATTGGCCGAGCCCATCTCCGGCGGCACCGGCACATAACGCTCGATATTTTCCTCCGCCAGCAGCGGCTGGCCCGCCGCGACCCGCCCCAGCAGCGGCGCCTGCGTTACCTCGTTGCTTTCATAGAGACTTACCCCGGCCAGTTCCGTCACCCGGATGCCCCGTGCCTTCGAGGTGCGCTCGATAAACCCCTTCTTTTCCAGCGCGACCAGGTGATCATTCGCGCCGTTGGTGGATTGAATATTGAACGCTTCGCAAATCTCCGCGATGGTGGGCGGGCAACCATTGTCGCGGATGCACCGGATGATAAACTCCAAGACCGCCCGCTGGCGGCGTGTCAGGCCCTTGGACATGATACGTTTCCTCGGTTTCTTAACAACCTTTAAGACTGAACGCTTTTTCAGCGATATTTAATCACGTTTTTCCTTGCTTGTCAAGAGGCGCCAAGAATCGGCACGTGTGTTTTACTGCGGCCATACGGCGTCCTTCATGGACAATCTCCACGAATGCGGAATCACCGCATGCTGAAGCATGAACAACAGACTTATTGCAGAGCGGCACTGCACGCGCATCTTGCATTTCGCATGATTTTTGATTAATGCTGGGGACAATGTAGTCTTTCTTATCGGGAGGCCGCGATGCAGATCACTATTGGCAAGAAACCAAAGAGCATGGGCGGGGGTTGGGGCGTATTGCCAACCTACGATTTTCCGGGCTGGTCGTTGACCGTGGACCAGGCGGATCGCCTGGTCTATCGCCCTGGTCTGAAAACGTTTTCTGTACGGCTGCTTTTTTCGGGGTTCATGATCGGAGCGGCCCTGCTCTTCTACTACGGATATAACCAGCAACTTCGTGCCGCTGAACAACGCGCGCTACGGACGCAGGACCGCGCCGCGCTGGAGCAGGATGTTTTTGACCATGCCTTGGCCGCGGGCTTGGATGCGTCGGAAGTGGAACGCATACAAAGGGAACACGAGGCAAGGACCTCCCCCTTGCGGCAGGCCCCATTCGGGATGAGCGCCGGCGCGCAGCGCAATGTGCAATGGGGCGTGGCGGCATTCATCGCGGTGATGTTGCTGATTCCCCTCAGCGCGGCGTGGAACCGGATATTGCTGGTCGCAAGCCCGCGCCGGGAATTGGTGGTGAAGAGTTGGTATCTTTTCCCCAAGACGGTACGCATTCCATGGTCGGATATTGGCGGCATCCAATATGGGGCGGAGGAAATGATTCACCGTTCACCGCGCGGCGGCATGATCACCGAGCACTACTGGAAATGGTCTGTGCGCTTGAAATCGAAATCCTCGGAAGCGCCATGGTTCGCGACTTTTTTCCCGCACAAACAACCTGAGAGTCCCGGCGCACAAGCCCGCCCGCCGCAGCAGGTCGCCCGCTTCATTCAGTGGTGCCTGGCGCATTCCCGGGTCAGCGTATCCGGCCCGTATCTCATCGAAAAAACCTGGGAGCGAAGCGGTTTACGGCGTGGGTCAAAGGGCGTGATTCTTAGCCCCACGGAGCAGTCGGGGCGGCATTGGGGCGATTGGAAGGACTTGAGCGAGGGACCGGTCATTCACCGCAAGGTGACCGAGAAATTTGTGTATGAAGATGAAAACGGTGTCAGGAGAACCTTCAATTCTCGCGATGAAATCCCCCCCGATATTCGCGAGAAGATGCAGGAGGCGCTGTCGCGCAACCCCCAAGTGCATGTTTCACAGCGTATTGTCATCCGGGATGCCGACGGGCGCGAACATCATTACGACTCCCTGGAAGATGTGCCGCCCGAAATGCGCCGCCGCATCGAGGAATTGCGACGGCACGAAAAAGGACAGGCATAGCCGGTGATTGCGGTCCGCCGGGAATATGGCGAAACGCACTGGCCCAAAACTACTTCATGTGGTATACTTTTTTGTGGTGGCGGGGCGTGGGGATAGGATGTGCCTGGAATGAACCCGCCCCCGGCAAGGGAGGAATACGCCATGGGACTGACGATTAACTCCAATATCCCCGCATTGGGCGCGGACCGGCAGACGGAGCGCGCCAATCAACTCCTGAACAACACTCTGCGCCAGATGGCGTCGGGCCTGCGCATCAACCGCGCGGCGGATGACGCAGCCGGGTTGGCCATCGCCGAGCGGTTCCGCACCCGCATCCGCCAGGGGCAGGTGGAGATGAACAACCTGCAGAGCGGCATCAACTATGCGCAGACCGCCGAGGGGGGCCTGTCGGCGCAGATGGACGCGGCGCAGCGCATCCGCGAACTGGCGACGCAGGCCGCGAACGGCACGCTGACGGACGACCAGCGCGCGGCCCTGAACGCCGAAGCGCAGCAACTTGTCCAGCAGATCGGCGACACCGCCGAGAATACCGAATTCAACGGGCAGAACATGTTGCAAGCGGGCGCGACCGTGCCGGTCGGCACGGAGGGCGACTTGGAAGTGAATGTCGCCGCGTCCACGCCGGCCGCGCTGGGCATTGACACGGTGGACCTGAGTACGCAGGAAGGCGCGGCCGCCGCCTTGGGCGCGGCGGACGCCGCGATCAACGCGATTGGCGAGAATCGCGCCGCACTCGGCGCGCAGATGAACCGTTTTGAAAGCGCCATCACCCAGCGGCAAATCGGGGTTGAGAATGCCGCCGCGGCGGAATCCGCCATCCGGGATGTTGACATCGCGCAGGCGACCATGAACCGCGCGCGCGCGCAAATTCTGGTGCAGGGCGGCCTCGCCGCGCTTATTCAGAGCAACGTCGCCCCGCAGAACGCGCTTTCCCTCCTGCGCGGATAGCGTCGGACAGTTCTGGAGTACAGGCTTCAGCCTGTGCCGAGTTCTGGAGTACAGGCTTCAGC
>CAZLII010000383.1:0-5004 GCA_964559065.1 uncultured Nitrospirales bacterium
GTTGGTAACTCAGGCAGACTCAACAACTGTATCTGACTGCCTATTCCTTCGAAATGGTGGCGGTGGGTTGGCTGCGAATTCCAGGAATCTATATGTAAGGAATTGCTCCTTCACTGAGAACAGCAGGGGCGGAACAAGCTTGATTTTTTGTGGTGGGCGTTTCGAGAATTGTACTTTTTTCCGCAATACAGCAGAGTATGGCGGTGCCGTATTTTATTTCGATGATTATTCCATTGAGCCGCCAATTTTCATCAATTGCCTTTTTGTAGAAAACAGGGCGGCAATGAACCCGGAAACTCCCTTTTCGCCATTTAAGGGCCTGGGGGGAGCGGTTCTTAGTGAAACGAGCTGTTCCATTGACGATAAACTCATCTCAGACCGACAAAAGATATTCTCGATAGACGAAGGAGTGGTTAAGGGTGATTACGTTTCACAATCTTTTATGCATTGTGCATTTCCTCCTAATTTCATAAACTGTACCTTTGTTGGAAACCAGGCGGACAGTGGCGGCGGAGCGATTTACTTCTCTAATCACGAGCCATCGTACTGGAATCCGGCAACCACGCATATTGCGAATTGCATCATATGGGAGAATGGGGAGAACCCCCTTGGGGGTGTTCTACCTTCTCTTGCTCCGTTTTATCCCGACTTGGTGTCGTATTCAATTGTTGAAGGCGGCTTTCCGGGAAGCAATAATTTGAATATCGAGCCCAAATTTCGTGACCCAAGCAATGGAGATTATCGCCTCCAGCCCGATTCGCCTGCTGTTGACCGGGGACGAAACACAAGTGCAATTGGGATGGGAGAGGTCATATACGATCTCGATGGATGTCCGCGCGCTTATGACGGCGACGGACTGGGGCGGGTCTCCGGGGACCGGTCGGACTACGACATCGGCGCATATGAATATGTGCCGGGGTGCACGCCGTTATTGCCATGGCAACACGCGGCGGACCGCGACAGCAATGGACAAATTGAATTGAGCGAACTCCTCCGGGTGATCCAATTCTATCAGTCGGGGGCGTTCCACTGCGTGCGACTTCCCGATCTGACCGAAGACGGCTACGACATCGGCCCTGGTGATCAGGACTGCGCGCCGCACAGCAGCGACTACGCCCCGCAGGACTGGCGCATTTCGCTGCGGGAAATCTTGCGGCTGATTCAACTCTACAACAGCGGCGAGTACCATTTCTGCCCCGATGAAGGCACCGAAGATGGGTTCTGTCCCGGCGAGGGGTAAGAAAACGGGGACAGTCCCGTCTCGACCGCCTGCGGCAGTCTCTTTTGCCCAAGCGGGAGACCTACGGTCGGCTGCGTGGCACGGTCTGGAGACCGGCCACAACGGGATTGCACGCTGAAGCGTGAACAACATACTTTTGGAGACCTTCGGTCGGCTGCGTGGCACGGTCAGGAGACCGGACACAACGAGCGGGACGGCGATCGGGGGGGCGTGGAATTGCGCGGGGTGAACGTGCGCCGTGGAAAAGTTGCATGGGGGCGCGGGAAAATGGTATAAGAAGATTCCTTTGCCGCCATGACATTGATTCCCGATTCATGATTCCGGGCTTGGAATGCGGGGTGTTGGCGGGGGGGGGAGATGGTTGTGCGAAGAAAACCATTGACATAGGCTCGGAATTATGTTAGGATAGAAGGCCGTTGTCTGGAACGGCGTTTCTGTGTCCAGAAAGCCTAAACCCTGTTTAGTCGAAGGATAGTGTTTTGCCTACGATCAACCAATTGATCCGGGACTGCCGGAAGGCGAAGGTCTCGAAGACGAAGTCGCCGGCGCTGAAATCGTGCCCGCAGGCGTCGGGCACGTGCACGCGCGTGTTCACGATGACGCCGAAGAAGCCGAACTCGGCGCTGCGCAAGGTGGCGCGCGTGCGGTTGCGGAACGGCATGGAAGTGACGGTGTATATCCCCGGCGTGGGCCACAACCTGCAGGAACACTCGCAGGTGATGATTCGCGGCGGCCGCGTGAAGGACCTGCCGGGCGTGCGCTATCACCTGATTCGCGGCGTATTGGACGCGACGGGCGACTGCGGCGGCCAGGCGTCGGTGAAGGATGACGGCGGGAAGAAGGTGCATATGGGCCGCTGGGTCAGCAGGTCCAAATATGGTGTGAAGAAACCCAAGAAAGGGTGAGGTCATAATGCGGCGGCCTGACGCCGCGGACGGATGAACGCGAAAGATGGCAAGAAGACGTGAACCACAGAAGCGCGAGCCGCTGGTGGACCCCAAGTACGGCAGCATGCTTGTATCGAAGTTTGTGAATACCGTCATGAAGTGCGGCAAGAAGAGCGTGGCCGAGTCCATCGTGTACGGGGCGCTCGACATTCTTCGGGACAAGGTCCCCAGCGAGGACCCGTTGACGGTCTTCACCGCTGCGGTGGACAACGCGAAGCCGATGCTGCATGTGAAATCGCGGCGCGTCGGCGGCGCCACGTACCAGGTGCCGGTGGAAATCGCCCCGGCCACCCGCACGGCGATCGCGTTCCGCTGGATTATCGAGTTTTCGCGCAAGCGCGGCGAGAAGACGATGCGGCAACGGCTTGCCGCGGAACTGCTGGACTGTTATCAGCGGCAGGGGGCGACGATAAAGCGCAAGGATGATACGCACCGGATGGCGGAGGCCAACAAGGCCTTTGCGCATTTCCGGTATTGATTGTTTCAGCCATGACGACTACCACGCTGAAGAGGAGTTTGTTGCGGATATTCGACTGAGCGTCGCGCGCTGCACGGGGAAACCCGGTGCGGGCGTGCGGCCTCTGTTTCGACCGATAACGGCGTCCCGCGAGGCGCCTGAAGCAGTTGAATCAGAGCGAGTGTAGGGCCTCCCGGCCACAGGCGCGCTTCCATGTGCAGCGGTGCGACAATCCGTAGAACCGGCGCATCCCCGACACGAGTCGCAGGGACGCCGCGAAAGCAAGAGGTGATTCGCGTGCCACGAGTATGGCCACTGGAAAGAGTGCGCAACATCGGGATTATGGCCCACATTGATGCCGGCAAGACCACCGTCACCGAACGTGTCTTGTACTACTCCGGCCGGGTGCACCGCGTGGGCGAGGTTCATGACGGTGCGGCTACCATGGATTACATGGAGCAGGAACGGGAGCGCGGTATAACCATCACCTCCGCCGCTACGGCGTGTGAGTGGGAAGACCACCGCATCAACATCATAGACACGCCGGGCCACATTGACTTCACTGCGGAAGTGGAGCGCAGCCTGCGCGTGCTGGATGGCGCGGTGGCCGTGTTCTGCGCCGTGGCCGGCGTCCAGCCCCAGTCCGAAACGGTCTGGCGGCAAGCCGACCGTTACCACGTTCCCCGCATCGCGTTCATCAACAAGATGGACCGCGTCGGCGCGGATTTCGAGCGCGCCGTGCGCAGCATGCAGGAACGCCTGAACGCGCGGCCGGTGCCCGTCCAGATACCGATCGGCAGCGAAGACCAGTTCCGCGCCATCATTGACCTGGCGGAGATGCGGGTGATCGGCTGGGACGGAGAAGGGATGAATAACCGGCAGGTGATCGGTCCGGTGCCGGAGGAGTATCGGGAAGTTGCGGAGCGCCTGCGCCACGACATGATCGAAGCCGCCGCCGACGCCGACGAGTCCCTCATGGACAAGTACCTGGCGGATGAGCCGATCACGGTGGCGGAATTGAAGGCGGCCCTGCGCAAGGGAACGCTTGCGCGGACGCTGACGCCGGTGCTGTGCGGCACGGCCCTGAAGAACAAGGGCGTGCGCCTGATGCTGGATGCGGTGATTGATTATCTGCCCGCGCCCATTGATGTGGCCGGCTATCGCGGCTTCTCGCCGCGCCACCCGGAACGCGAAGTGGTCCGCAAGCCGAGCGACGACGAACCGTTCGCCGCGCTCGCCTTCAAGATACTGACCGACCCGCATGTGGGCAAGTTGACGTTCATCCGGGTGTATTCCGGGGTGCTGGAGAGCGGCGATCAGGCGATGAACGCGCGCACGGGCCGCAAAGAGCGGCTCGGGCGCCTGCTGGAAATGCACGCGGACGAGCGCACGGACCTGAAGGAACTGCGGGCGGGCGACATCGGCGCGGTCATCGGCTGCAAGGACACGACAACGGGCGATACGCTCTGTGATCCGGGCAAGCCCATCGCATTTGAATCGGTGACCTTCCCGGACCCGGTCGTACACATCGCGATTGAACCGAGGACCAAGGCGGACCAGGACAAGTTGGCCCAGGCGCTGCGGAAACTGTCGGACGAAGACCCGACCTTCCGCGTGCGCACCAACGAGGAAACAGGCCAGACGATCATCGCCGGGATGGGCGAGTTGCACCTGGAAATCCTGGTCGAACGCATGAAACGCGAGTTCCGGGTCGCGGCGAACGTCGGCAGGCCCATGGTGGCCTATCGCGAGACGGTCCGGCAGGCGGCGGAGGCGGAGAAAAGATTTGTGCGGCAGACCGGCGGCCGCGGCCAGTATGGACATGTGGTGCTTACGCTGGAACCCGGCGAACCGGGCTCCGGATTTACATTTGAAGATCAGACTGTTGGCGGCGTCATTCCGAGGGAATACATCCCGGCTGTCGAAAAAGGCTGCCGGGAAGCGCTGGAAACGGGCGTCGTGTCGGGGTTTCCGATGGTGGACGTGACAGTGACGCTGACTTTCGGGTCCTACCACGAGGTGGACTCCTCCGACCTGGCGTTCATGATTGCCGGCTCGATGGCGGTGAAGGAGGCGGCGGTCAAGGCGCGGCCCGTGCTGCTGGAGCCGATCATGAAGGTTGAGGTGATCTGCCCCGAGGAATACACGGGTGACATCATCGGCGATTTCGACCGGCGGCGCGGACGCCTCGAAGGGATGACGGCCGAAGGCGGCAACCAGATCATCCGCGCCCATGTGCCCCTGGCCGAGATGTTCGGATACGCCAACGATATGCGTTCCCGCACGCAGGGTCGCGCCACGTACAGCATGGAATTCGAGTGTTAGGAACGCGTGGCAGGGAAAGTCGGCAAAGACATCAG
>CAZLII010000384.1:0-4997 GCA_964559065.1 uncultured Nitrospirales bacterium
GCCTCCTCCCGCAGGATGGACCAGCCGAAATGCGGCGCGAAGCCGCCGGGCTTCGCCGGCGCGACAGCGTCCAGTGAAATTTCCGCGGCCACGCGGTCGTCCAACACGCGGATGGCGCTCATGTCACTCCCGGCAATCGGCATGCGATGCGGGTCGAAGGCGTGGCGGACGATGGGAATACGCGCGGGATCAAAACCCATGACGCGACAGGCGACCGCGTCCACCGCCGCGGGGTCCGCGCCCGCCAGCAGCACGCCCGACACCACGGCGTCGGGGCAGATCGGGCCGTTGCCCTCGCCGCCGATGATCCCGTCCACGATCGCCAGATAACGCCGTGCGTTGTCCGCCGCGCGCCACGCGCCGTTCGGCCCCGCGTAAAGGAAGGCGCGGTTCAGGTCCAGCGCCATGCGCCAGCAGGTGTCGTTGCCCGACCAGTTGCCGTTGCGCAGCGTTGTCGCGCTGTCGCCGAGCGCACGCATGCCGGCCCGGCGCATCATGCGGAAGACCCAAGGGCCGATGCCGGGCAGGCGCAACGCGATGCTCCTGCTGACGCGCTTCAGCGCGCGCTCCAGCGCCTGCGCCATGCCCTCCTCGGGGAATTCATCACCGCCAAAACGCGGACCGCCCTCGGTGTGGTGCGGCAGCCAGTTCTTGTCGCCGTTGATGCCGACCAGATTCTTCAGGCAACAGGTGATCCCGGTTTTCTTGTGCGTCTTCAATTTTGGGAGATTGACAAACAGATCACAGGCCATGGGCGTGCCCGCCAGGAGATATTCATGCAAATCGCCCCGATGATGCCGGTTCACCTCGCCCACGTCGTAGTCTGCGCCATAGTAGCGGCCTTCGCCCCGGTGGCGGTAGAGAAGGCTGTCGCGGCCCAGGTCAACCCGGACATAGCCGCGCGGGTCATGCGGGTTGGGCTGGCGCGTCACCACCACGTCATCGCGGATGGTCCAAACTTCGCGGCGCAGATCGATCACCTCGATGCGCAACGCGGGATATTGCGCGCGAATCGCGTCGAGGCGCTCCGTCAGTCTGCCCCGCGCAAGAATGGCGTTGAAATCGGCATGGGTATGCGGCGCGTCGCACAGCGCAATGGTCCCCGCGCCGCCCATCGCTTCGGCCAGTTCCGCGACCACCGCCGCCACCAGCGCCGGGTGCGTGATGACCGGCGCCCAGAAATCCGGCATCTGCTGGTGGGATTCCTGAATCCAGTTCGGTTTCACCACGATGAACCGCTTCGCGTCCGGCGCGTCACGCCAGCCGGCCACCTCCGGACGCATCGCCAGCGCCCCGCGCGCAAAGGCGCGCAGCGCCGCCTCGTCCTCATAGGACGATACCGACGCCAGTTTCACCCGCAACGCTTCCATCATCCGCCTTTGGCCCTGATCTCCATGCTGCTGCAAAGATGACAGTATTCCCTTTGGACTGCGGCGGCTTGCCGCCGCTTTCAGCCGGGCGGCTTGCCGCCCGCGCGTCCCGGCAAGTCTGGACGCATAAAGGCGGTGGCAAGCCACCGCAGTCCAAAGGGAAGCAGTATCCCTGCATGTCCTTCAAACGGCTACAGTGTTACCTTTTAGACGGTCAAACACATCCAGGAGGCGGCGTTCGTCGTGGGTCCAGTTGTATTGGGTTTCCACGATGCGCCGTCCGTTCCGGCCCAGGCGCGCGGCCTCTTCGGGGGCGCGCAGGAGCCGGAGGATCGCTTCCGCAATGGCCTCCGGGCGCGTGACATCCACGAGCAGCGCGCAATCCGCCTCTTCCACGATGCGCTTGATCTCCAGCACGAAATCCGGCGCGACAAAGGGAATGCCCTCCCGCATGTAATCGAACATCTTATGCGGCATGCCGAGTGTGTGGCCGAGGCCGATGGGCTGAAAGAGGATCAGGCCGACCCGTGACACTGCGATATACTGCGCCACTTGGTCAAACGGGACTTTGCCCAGGAAATGGATCGCATTCTCAAGCCCGGCATCGGCGACTGCGCGCCGGTAGGCCGCTTCGTCGCCCTGCACGTATTCGCCCAACAGGATGCACTTCGCATCCGGCAGTTCCCGCAGCACAATCTTCATGGCGTCGAGCAATTGATACGCGCCGCGCACATCGCCGAATTGTCCCTGGTGAATGACGGTGGGACATGCCGCATAGCGCGCGCGGAGTTCCGGGGCGATGTCGGCGCAGGGCGCCTGCAGGTGATTGGTGTTGAGCACCACGGTGCGGGGCGTGCGCAGTCCCGAAAATTCGCGGTCAAGGCATTGCTTGGTCAAAATGATGTGATCGGTGTTGCGCGCGAAGAGCCGCATCATGCGGACTGTCAACCAAGCGATGAAACCAAACATGAATTTCGGGAAAAATTTGGCGAACTCCGTAGGGATGTATTCATGGACATCAAAGACAACCCTGCGTCCGGTCATCGCCTTCAGGATCAGCGCGGCCACCCAGGATTCCGGTTCGACCGCGAGATAGGCGTCGGCATCCACCTTGCGGCCTTCGCGAATCAGCCGGAACACCGAGAGAAATCGGTCGGGCAGCGTCCTGGCCTTTTTGATCGCCCGGAATGCGACGCCGTCCGCCGGGTCGGGCGCGCGGTCCGCCGGGGCAATGGACACGACCTCGTGGCCGTGGGCTGCGAGACTGCGCGCCATCTTGTGGAAGACGCGCTTGTCGAAGGGTTCATGCAGCACATTGAGGATGCAGATTTTCACGGGGCTGTCCCGCCGGCGGCCTGTCGCAGCGCTTCGCGGGCGATGCGCGTGGCGCGCAGGCCGTGCTCGGCGGTCACGCCGAGTTCCGCCTCGCCGCGAACGGCGCGGATGAAGTTTTCCATCAAGCCGTACATGCCCTTGTCTATCTTCGATTGCCGCGCGCTCTTGCCCGGCAGGCCGCTGATTTCAATGCTGCGGAAGTCATCAATGATGATCCCGCCGCCGCCGCCGTAAATTTCAATGCGCTCCTTCGGCAATATCGGCGCGCCGACGGCACAGTAGAGCACCGTGGCGAGGGACCCGTCGGGATAGCGCAGCAGGACCGACAGGTTGTCCTCGGCGATGGCGTTGGGGTCGGCCCCGTCCACGCGGTCAGCGCGGATGGAGACGGGGTCCGCGTCGAGCAGCCAGCAGCACCAGTCGAAGAAATGCACCGCTTCGCCCACGATGCGCCCGCCGCCCTCAACGGGGTCCGTTGCCCAGTGGCCGGGCGGAAGCGGCCCGGCGTTGCATCTGTACAGGAGCATCCTCGGCCCGCGCGCGTGCGCCAGCGAAGCCCTGGCCTGCTGCGACCACGGCGAGAAGCGGCGGTTGAAGCCGACGGTGACGAGCACGCCCGCGCGCGCGGCGGCGTCGCGGATTTCCTCGCAATCTTCCACCGTCAGCGCGAGCGGCTTTTCCACGAAGGCATGCTTGCCCGCCGCGATGGCCGCGAGCGCGAGTTCCTTGTGCAGATTGTGGCGCGTGGCGATGACCACGGCCTGCACGGCGTCGTCGCTGAGGACTTCACGGTAGTCCGTGGCGCAGCGGGCCGCGCCGTATTTTGCGCCGGCCTGCCGCGCCGTCGCCGGGATGCGGTCCACCACGGCCTCCAGGCGGCATCCGGGAATCTTGACGAGGTTCGGCAGGTGGAACGCCTGCGCGATGGACCCCGCGCCGATGACCGCGACACCGACTTCCCCGGCGGCGCGCGCGGACGCGCGCAGGCGCAGGCTGCGCGGCGGCGGGGTTGGCGGGGCGGCGTCAGGCGGCGCTCCGTAGGCGATCAGCGCGGCGATAACGCCGCTGTCGGGGTTGAGGATGGCGTTATAGGCGTCCTGCGCGGCGTCCACCGGTTTTATGAGGGAAATCAGCGGTTTGACCCGCACCTTTTTCTCGGCGATCATGCGCAGAAACTCGGCCATGTTGCGGCCTTCGGTCCAGCGCACGTAACCGATGGGGTAGTCCAGCCCTTTTTCCTCGTAATTGGGGTTGTAGCGCCCGGGGCCATAGGAACACGAGAGATGAAAATCCAGTTCCTTGAGATACATCGGGTCGCGTTCCAGGTGCATGCCCACCGCGCCCACCACCACCACCCGGCCCTTCTGGCGGCACAGTTCCAGCGCCTGGTTGGCGACCGCGCTGTCCTTGGACACGGCGCAGATGATCGCCGCGTCCGCGCCGTGGCCGGCGGTCCACTCCGCCACGGTCTCGGCGAGGGCCTCCGGCGCGCAAACGGCTTCCGCGCCGTGCGCCGCCGCCAAGTCGCGTTTTGATGCGACCGGGTCGCAGCCGATCACGCGGCATCCTGCGGCGCGGATGATTTGCGCGGCGAGTTGCCCCAGCAGGCCCAGCCCCAGCACCACGATGGTCTCGCCGAAACTCGGCGCGGCGCGCCGCACGCCCTGCATGGCAATCGCGCCGAGCGCGACAAAGGCCGCCTCGTCGAAGTCCACGCCATCGGGAATGGGCGTGAGCAGCATCTGCGGAACCGCGTTGTACTCGGCATGAACGGCGTAGCCCACGCCTGCGCACGCGACGCGGTCGCCCGCGCGGAAGCCGGGCAGGTCCGTCCCGCATTCCACGATGACGCCTGCGGAACTGTAGCCCGGCGCCTGGTATTCAAAAAGTTTGCTGCGGATGACGTCAATGGTGCCCTTCACGCCGACCGAAGCGAGTTTTCGCTTCACCTTCTCGATGTTCAGCGGGTCACGCGCCTTTTTCAGCGCCAAAGCCGCCGCGCCGCCCCCGGACACCAGCCCGGATTCCGTGCCGGAACTGATCAGGGAGTTGACCACCCGCACCAGCGCCATGCCCGGCCCCGGCGTCGGCGTCGGCGTCTCTTCCACGCACACCTTGCCGCCCCTGACCAGCACCTGCTTCATCGCAATAATTTCCTCGTCGTCGGGTCTATCCTGAGCACAATTCAGGATCGTATCATACTGGACGCGGGAAAATGCTGCAAAGTGTGACAGACGGAACAATAACGTGGCCCCGGCTGCCATTGCTGACCGCCGGGGCCAAGGCGTTCAT
>CAZLII010000385.1:0-4977 GCA_964559065.1 uncultured Nitrospirales bacterium
ATACGCCGTAGCATGTTTATCACTTAAAAGCCATTCGTGTTCGGTTAAGGAAGAGCACTGTGCATTTACGATCAATAGTTGCAGTCAGTTCAAGGACCATACGAACTGTTCTGGATTCCCGCTTGCGCGGGAATGGCGAATTCCGCGAAGCGCCTCATTTTTTCGGGTCATTCCCGCGCAAGCGGGAATCCGGCAAGGGAAAACCATGTGTTAATCAAACACAAATGACTTAGAATCCCAATCGGCTTTTTTTGAATGTGAACGTAAGAAACGAGAGAAAAGAGAACCTCTATGAAAGAATTTGTCATTAACGCCAGCCCCCTGGAAACGCGCATTGCGCTGCTTGAGGACAAACGGCTGACCGAGTTGCTCATCGAGCGCCAGGAAAGTCCCAGTATTGTGGGCAACATCTACAAGGGCCGGGTGGACTCCGTCGTCCCGGGCATGCAAGCCGCATTCATTGACATCGGATTTGAGAAGAACGGCTTTCTCTATGTTTCCGATATCGCCGGCGCGGAAGGCACGGGAGATATCGAACTGGAAGACGGCGTGCCGCGCGCGAAAACCCGCGCCAAGCGCGCCCGCCAGCAGCCCATCGAAACCATGCTCAAGAAGAATCAGTTTATCATGGTGCAGGTGATTAAGGACCGCATCGGCAACAAGGGGGCGAGGCTCAGCAACTTCATTACCATTCCCGGACGTTTTGCGGTGCTGATGCCCACTGTCTCCACCCTCGGTGTTTCGCGGAAAATCGAATCGGACAAGGAGCGCGACCGGCTTAAGCGCGTCTTGCAGCAGGTGCGCCCCCAGGGCATGGGCCTGATCACGCGGACGGCGGGCGAAGGACGGAGCAAGGCCGATTTCCAGAACGATGTGCGCTATCTCACCCGTATCTGGGACCGCGCCAAGCAAAAATTTGAGACCATGAAAGGCCCCGGCCTGATTCGGGAAGATTTGAGCGCCGTGCTTCGCGCTGTGCGCGATCAGTTCACCGCCGATTTCGAACGCCTGCTCATTGACAGCCAGACGGAATACGACCGCATCCTCAGTTTCCTGGAGAATCTGGCGCCGCAACTCAAGCGTCGCGTCAAACTGTACCGGGGAAAAGTGCCCATATTCGAGAAAATGGGCATTGAAGATGAAATCGAAAAGGCGCTTCGCCGCAAGGTGCACCTCAAGAGCGGCGGCCACATATGCATTGATCAAACGGAAGCGCTCATCGCCGTTGATGTGAACACCGGAAAATTCACCGGCAGAAAGCAACTCGAAGATACCGTATTTCAGACGAATATGGAAGCGGCTGAGGAAATCGCGCGGCAGGTGCGCCTGCGCGATCTTGGCGGTATCATTGTCATTGACTTTATTGACATGCAATACGACCAGAACCGCCGAAAACTGATCCGACAACTCTCCGAGGCGCTGAAAAAAGACCGCGCAAAAATCACCATCTCCGAAATCAACGAACTTGGCATGATCGAAATGACGCGCAAGCGCGTCAAGCACAACCTCGTCAAGGCCCTGTCGCAGCCTTGCCCGTATTGCGAGGGCGGCGGCCTGGTGCGGTCTGTAACCACGGTAACCTTTGACGTGATCCGCCGGCTGCAGGGACTGTTTTGCCAGAGCAAGGAAAAGCATGTGGTGCTTCAAGTGCACCCCGACGTGGCGCGTCGTCTGCGGTCGGAGAATAAGGAATTGCTTGACAGTATCGCGAAGAGTTTTGATCGCGAAGTGACTATCGAATCCGTCTCGGATTTTCATATTCATGACGTGGCGATGCTGCGCGCGCGCACGCGGAAAGAAATCACCGCAGAAAATTAAGAGGAGGGGACTTTGGTTGTCATGACATTCTCAGAGGAGGGGCTTGTTGCACACGATGGCGAACTTTATGTCCCCGTGCGCCTGGAAGCCATACGCGTGAATACCACGCCGGATTTTGACTTGTATTTCCGGCCAGGCCCCGCACAGCCCTTGGTGCTGTATTGCGAGCGCAGCGTCCCTTTCACAGAGGAAACGCGTGACCGCCTCAAGAACACACCGGTGGAATGCTTCTACATACACCAGGATTACAAGCGCCAATACAACCGGTATCTTGACCAGCATTTGGAGGATATTCTCCAAGACCCCGAATTGGATGTCCGAAAGAAGGCGGAAATCCTCTATGATTCCGCATTGGCGACGGTGGAACGAATACTCTTGGAACCGCCGTCCAAGGAGAACATTGAACGCGGAAAGGCAATGGTCCGACAAGCGGTGGCCTTCATGAATGCGCAGGATTTCCCCTTGGAACACCTGCTGCGCCACATTTCCTGCGACTATTATCTCTATAGTCATAGCGTAAATGTGATGGCGTACAGTATTGCCTTGGCCAGACGGATCGGCCATCGTGATGTCGCTTCCCTTCGCGAGATGGCCAACGGCGCACTCCTGCACGATATCGGGATGGGCATGGTCGGTCCGGAACTCTACCGGAAAGAGGGCGCCCTCACGCCGCTGGAAAGGGAAAAAGTGAAGACGCATCCGAGCAAGGGGCGTCAGGCGCTTCTTGAGATCGGCAACCTCGGCGAAATCGCTCTGGACATCGTCATGCATCATCATGAGCGGCTGGATGGCAGCGGCTATCCGGACCATCTGCGCGGCGACGCGCTGTCCCCCTACGTGCGCATCGTCGCCATCGCGGATACATTCGATGCGCTGACTACGGACCGGCCCTATCAACCGCGACGAAAGACATTTCCGGCACTCAGCCTGATGCAGCGGGAAATGCCCCAGCAGATTGACATGGCTTTGTTCAGGTCATTTGTAGAAATTATGGGCGGCACGCCATGAGGCAGGCGCGGCTTGAGCACATGCGGGTTTTGCAGGTATCATCCAAAAAGACGCAGCCCCGGAGGATTTGATGATGATGCGACACAGCAACGTTCTCATGAATATGACCATCCTTGGGGGCTGCCTGCTGCTGTGCGGATGTCTGCCGGCGGCGCGTTTCACCGCTGACACGACGTCCGGCGACGCCCCCCTGACCGTCACCTTCACCGACAACAGCGCCACCATGTCTCTGCTCCAGATCAACATGTCCGCGCTTTGCCCCATCCGCACCTGGGACTGGGATTTCGGCGATGGCGGCGGCAGCACGGAAGAGAATCCCGTTCACGTGTACACCCAGCAGGGAACCTATACGGTATCCTTGACGGTGAGCAATTGGTTCTGGCGGGCGACCACTACGAAACAACGCTTCATTGCGGTGGGATTAGTCCGCCCGACCGCCGCGTTTTCGGCGGATCAAACGAGCGGGACCGTCCCCTTCACCGTTTCGTTCACCGACCAGTCAACGCCGGGGAGTTTTCCCATCAATTCCTGGCAATGGGATTTCGGCGACGGCGGCGGCAGCGCCGAGTCGAATCCCGTCCACGTCTATGAGGCAGACGGGGTTTATTCCGTGTCGCTGACGGTCAGCGGCCCCGGCGGCAGCCATACCCTCGTCAAGCACAACTTCATCACGGTCGGCCTCGCCGGCCCCACTGCACGCTTCATCGCCGACAAGACTCAGGGGCCAATGCCGCTCACCGTGCGCTTCTCAGACCTCTCGATTCCCGGCGCAGCGCCCATCACCGCATGGCTGTGGACTTTCGGCGACGGCGCCACGAGCACCTTGCAGCACCCCGTGCACACCTACAATGTTGTCGGCTCCTATTCGGTCAGCCTGCGCGTCACCACCAGCCAAGGGTCGAATACCTTGACCAAGCAGACCTACATTTTGGTGCAGGAAGAGGTATTCCCGCCGATTGCCGATTTTGCCGCCGTGCCGGCATCCGGCAACGCGCCGCTCACCGTCACATTCACCGACACCTCAACGCCCGGCAGCGCCCCCATCACGCAATGGGCCTGGGAATTCGGCGACGGCTCCCTGCATTCCGCGCAGAACCCAACCCACACCTACAACCTCCCGGGAACCTATACCGTCTCCCTCAAAGTCACCACCGTCATCGGAACCGATACGAAAGTCGCCACAGACCTTATCCAGGTTGCCGCCCCATCATAAGGCGCGCGGGAATTCGCAGGTGGCGGCGGCGACATCATTCCGTCGTTGCACCAGCGACGGGGCGGGCGAAAACGTCATATATTTCTGCATCGTTGACTTCCACCGTGAGAAAAGCGCCGACAGACAAGGCGTTGTCGGAATGAATATAGACGCTTCCGTCAATTTCCGGGGCTTCGGCGGCGCTTCGCGCCCGCCATGCCCGGCGTTCGGCATCGTATCCTTCGATTAACACCCTCACTTTTGCGCCAATCCGCCGCTGCTGGAATCGCTCAGCGATGAACGCCTGGGTCTGCATCACCGCATGCCAGCGTTTCAGGATGGTGGCCTGCCGCAGTTGCCGGGGAAACAACGCAGCGGCGGTTCCTTCCTCTTTGGAGAACGGAAAAGCGCCGAGTCGCTCGAAGGCCAAGGCCCGCATGCCATCGAGCATACGCCAATGCGCCTGGGCGGATTCGCCGGGGAAGCCCACGAGCATGGTGGTGCGCAGTACAATCCCCGGTATGGCGGCGCGGATGCGCATCACAAGTTGCGGGATGTCCAGGTCGTGGAATGGGCGACGCATCCGCCGCAGAATTTCCGGGTCCATGTGCTGGAGGGGCATGTCGAGATAGGGCGTGATTTTGGGTTCCGAGACCATGGTCTCCAGGAGGGCGTCGTTGACGCCCCCCGGATAGCAGTATAGACACCGGACCCAGAAATCGCCGGGAATGCGGCAGAGATCGCGCAGGAGTTGGGGGAGCCGATAGTTGTTGCCGAGGTCTGTGCCATAGACCGCGATGTCTTGGGCGATCAGGTTGATCTCCCTGGCGCCGCGCGCCAGCAGGCCGCGCGCTTCATCCAGCAGAATCTCCGGCGGCACGGAATGCAACGGCCCTTTCATCTTCGGGATGGCGCAGAATGCGCACTGGTGATTGCAGCCGTCAGCAATCCGCAGATAC
>CAZLII010000386.1:0-4966 GCA_964559065.1 uncultured Nitrospirales bacterium
GCATGGCTGGTGGCGGGCGTGCCGTCGTCGAAGAGCAGGAAATAGATATCGCGGTCGCCGATACGGCGTTGCAGGCGCGGGACATCTTTGAGGAGTAATTCGACCGGGATAATGTCGGCGAGGCTTTCGGCGGCCGCCGAAGGCTCCGTCACTCTTCGCGCCGTTTGCTGCAATATTCCGGACATTTCAGTGAATTCCGGTGGCGTGAGATAACGGTCGCTGGGCGTTTCGGGGGACGGTCCAACAATCACCAGATAGCCGCCGGAAGTCTGGAATGCCAGAATTTTTTCCAGCGCTTTGCCGCTGAGCACCCGCGCGGCGGGCAAAAAGAGCACACGAATCCCGACGGAACCGACTTCCAATACGCCCTGCCGGACGCGCGCCCGCAACAGGCTGTCTTCGTCCATGATGATGTAATCCAGGTTGTTTTTCTGCAGGGAGCGCTGGATTTCCCAATAGGTGTTAGCCGCTTCTGTGGCGCCGAAATCAGGTTCGCCGAAGCCCATGTAGGCATGCACGGTCGCGGAAGGATGCAGCACGGCGGTCTCGACCACGTGCGCGCCCTCGGAAAGCAGGAAGCAGAGCCGCGACACGTAGTCGGCGAAGCCCTTGTAATGCGCGAAATACGGTTGCCGCCAGCCGGTGTCGGGCGGCGCCCATTCCCAGTAAGAGCCATGGATGGAGTAATAGATGGCGTGCGGGTTGAAGAGCGTCGCCCCGAAAAGCACCCACGGGTGCAACAGTGCGGCGGTTTCCTCGATGGTCTGGCCCCAGCCGCTGGAGTGGAACGCCTCCATCCATACGCGTGGTCGCCCGTACAGATCGGCGATGGACTGGTGCGGCTTTATGTCGCCGTCCATGTCATTGCCGGGCGCGCCGTAATGCCGCATGGTTTTGAAGTAATTGATGTAATACTGCTCGCCCCGGATGGGGTCGGCATTGCGCACGGTCTGGTCATAACCGCAAATCATACCGTGGCGTTCATGCCACTCGAAAAGGGGGATGAAAAACGCCTCCTCGCAGAACGCGGCGGCGATGTCCGCAGCGTCGCAGCGCACTTGGATGGTCGTCGGCCCCTGGGGGTCGCCAAACTGGTCGGTCACATCATCGAAGAGTGCCGGCAGGTAATCCTTGAGGTCGAACCCCGCGCGCTGCATGAACTCATAACCCAGCATGCGCCGCGAGAAACGGGGCAGGGCGGGGAATTCGTCCTGGAAGGACCCGGCAATGCCCTTGCCCAGTTCATCGCCGAAGCGGCGCTCCATCTCGCCGTGTACGATGTCCAGCAGCGCGGCCCCGGCCTCCGGGTTCTGGTAATCGAAGCCGCCGGGCAGGGTGTAGAACAACTGGACACGCGCCTTGCCCAACGGCGCTTGAACCCGGAGCACGCCGTCCACAATGGCGTCCGACACATTGCGCACCCTGCGAATTTTCGTGCCCAATGACGGCTCCGCACCGAGCGACAGGCCGTGAACCGCACCCCACGGCGCGTGCGGCGGCGGCCCGATCACATGCGCACTCTTCCAGCCGCTGTCGTCAAAATCCGGCGATTCCCATCCCGGCGCGTCCGTTTCGCTGACACGATATGCCGCGTCGCTCATGATGCGTTGTTGCCCGTCGCCTTCACCCAGAAGAATCTCCACAAGCAGCCCCCCCGCGCCGCCCAGATTCTCCGCGATCACCGCCACCGTGTTCCTGCCGGCACGCAACTGCGCCGTTACATCATAGGTTTCCGCATGCCGCCAGCCGCTCTCATCATAGGTGCTTTCCTCGCCGACCTTGTCACCATTGACAAAAAGGACGTAGCCGTTGTCGCAGGTGATGTGGATGCGGGCTTTTTCGGGAACAGCGTCCAGATCAAAACTGCGGCGGAAGTGCCTCTTGAGGGTGCCGTCGGGCGCATCCTTGTCCCAAATCCAGTTGGCGCGATCGGACTGATCCTTCTTGGTAGTGTCCAGCAGGGCGGTGAAGGCGGCGAGCGCTTCGCCGCCGGGCGGGGTTTCAAGCACGACGTCCGCCGGTCCTTCCACGTCCTTCAAGACGCGATGCAGGGTTATGCCCCGGAATTCGGGGTTATCCCGTACAACCCGCGCCTGCAAGCCCGCCCCGGAAAAGCCCAATTGGTCGTAAAACCACATCCGGATGCCCAGCCGCTTCGCTTCCGCCAGCGCATCACCGAACAAGTCCCACCATTGCTCTGTTAGAAAAGGCGGATCATCGGCGGCGCTGCCGTAGAGTGGCCCGGACGGGGCAAGATTCAGGACTATTACATTGTAAATCCCGCCTTCGGCCATGCGCTCCAATTGCCTGCGAATCCGGTCTTTCTCCACGCGGTCGCCGCTCCACCACCAGATGGGGACCGGCGAAAAGTCACGCGGCGCTTCCCGGAACGCCGTAGCGATGTCAACCGTCTGATCATCTTGCGCCGCTCCGAGACCGGCGGCAAACAGAAGACAGCAACACAAGTGAGTCATAGGCTTCACTCCCTGCCTCACAGCACGATTCTTCTCACAGCGCACAGGCCCCTGTCAGCGCCCGCACGGCGCACCGCCTGTGTCAAGCCCATTCCCCGATAGCACTAGCACGGCGGAAGGGGCGTTTGCAACACAAGTACTTCGCAAGAGGCATTTGCGACATGGGCGCTCCTGACCCCGGCGCCATCGAAAAACCGGGATACTTTTCCTTCTTATGCGAACGAAAAGCCCATTTCGCAAATGCCTGCGCAAGAAAGTCTTTGTCAAACGCACGGATTTGTATTATAATAGTTACAGGAATCAAAACTCGCCTTTTCAATAGGGGGCTACATAATTAACAGGGGATACGGTATGAGCGGAGGGGAGAACACGATTCCGCGGCACGAATCCTTGGAGCATGTTCGCCAGCAGGCCATGGAGTTCGCGGGTATCGGCATATATCGTTTTGCCTTCGATGGAACGGTATTGTTCATGGATCGCGCCACCTGGCGCGTATTTGAATTGGAAGACTTGTATCCTGATCCTGCGGCTGTCACGGGAAAGAAAATCGCCGACCTGATCATCTATGTCGATCCCGAAGGATCGCTGCGCAAGGCCATCCGCGAACAGGGTTTTCTCCAGAGGCGGCGATGGCGTTTCAAGACACTGAAGGGCAATGACCGCTGGTTGCTTGAGGACTGCTACCTGCTTTGGGACGAGCGAAGCGGCCGCGATGTGATTCAAGTGATCTTCCAGGACATTACGGAACAGCATCGCACCCAGGCAACGTTGAAAGTAATGGAGCAGCGTTCCCGCGCCACCCTGGATAACATGGTGGAGGCGGTGCACCTCATTGACAGGGACTACCGCATCCTTCTCTGCAACCGGACGCTTCTTGAGTGGCACAAGGCGTTTCAGATCGATGTGGAGGTGGAAGGGAAAGACATTTTTGACGTGTACCCGTTTCTTACGCTGAAAGTCCGCGATGAATATGAGCATGTCTTTAAGACCGGCGCAATGCTGCTCTCTGAAGAGGAAAATCGCCTCGGCGACCGCGTTGTTTACACCGAAACCAGAAAGATACCCCTGCTCGAAAACGGAATTGCCACGCGGGTGCTGACGGTGATGCGCGATGTCACCGACCGTAGACAATCGGAAATTGCCCTGCGCGAAAGCGAAGAAAAATACCGCGCGCTGGTCGAGATGTTTCCACACGCATTGACCATCTTTCAGGATGGGCGCGTCGTCTTCGCAAACCGCGCGACGGTGGATATGTTCCATTATCCGAATGTCGAAGCCATTGTGGGGCAGGACATCATGACGGTGGTGGCGGACCGTGAAAAGGAACGGCTCCGCGCCTATGCGCAGGCCCGCTACACTGTGCCTTCCACTGCCCCGGAACACTATGAAACCGTGCTCAGGCGCGCCGACGGCGAGGAGTTTTCCGCCGAAGTCCACGTGAAAATGATCGCCTTCGGCGGACGTCCGGCGCAGCAGGTGCTCGTAAGCGACATTACGGAGCGCAAACGCGCCCTGCAGGCGATTCAAGAAAGCGAAGAACGTTACCGCGACATTCTGCACAACATCAGGGAAGGCTATTACGAGGTCGATCTGAAGGGGAATTTCACGTTTTTCAACAAGGCGCTGTGCCGTATTTTCGGATACACCGCCGAAGAGTTGCGGGGGATGAATTATCGGCGGTACTACCCCGACGATGAAAGGAGAGATCGCGTCAAGGCCATTTACAATGAAGTTTTCGTTACCGGCCAGGACAAGGAATTCGTTGATTGGATTATCATTCGCAAGGATGGATCGATTGCGGAGATGGAGGTGTCGGTTTCGCTCATTCTTGACGGTGGAGGGAAGCCGACGGGATTCCGCGGAATGGTGCGGGATGTGACCGAACGCAAGAAGACGGCACAGGCACTGCAGGAAGCCGAGGCGCGCTACCGCGAATTGTTTGAGAACGCCAATGATGTGGTGTTCACCACTGACTTGGACGGGAAATTTCTGTCGCTCAACAAGGCGGGCGAGCGCATCGGCGGTTATTCCCGGGAGGAAGCGCTGCAAATGAGCATCTTTGATATTGTCTTGCCGGAATTCCGCGACAGGATCAACTTGATGATGCAGCGTAAACTGACCGCAGACGAAGCGACCCAGTATGAAGTGGTTGTTGTCGCGAAGGACGGCCGTCGCGTCCCGCTGGAGGTGAGCACGCGCCTGGTTTATCAGGGCGGTTGTCCCGTCGCTGTTCAAGGCATCGCCCGCGATATCACAGACCGCAAGCGGGCGGAAGAAGAGCGTGCGCACATGGAAGCGCAATTGCGCCACACGCAGAAATAGGAGGGGTTGGGCGTAATGGCGGGCGGCATCGCCCACGAAGAGGCGCCGCACGCTTCGCCGACGACCGTCCCAGAAGATACGCCCGCAGGCCATCGCCCGCCGCCGCCGCCAGAGAATGTTTGTTGATGGGTGATTTCTAGAACCCCACGGAAGCGTGGTTGGTTTGTTCC
>CAZLII010000387.1:0-4958 GCA_964559065.1 uncultured Nitrospirales bacterium
ATATTGTTTGTGACGGCGGCGTTCCGCGTTGCCTGCCTTCCACGCGAATGCCGGGTCTTTACGCAGTTTTTTGAACCGTTTCGCCTGTTCCTTCTTGCTGATATGCAGAAAGAACTTGACGATCACTGCGCCATCATCCGCAAGTGTGCGCTCAAAGCAGCGGATGCGTTCATACGCATATCCCAGTGCGAAACCGCTAAGACCGTCTTCGATCCGCTCTTCCAGAATTTGCCGGTACCAACTGTGATTGTAGATCGCGATGAATCCCTGCTGCGGCAGGCGGTTCCAGTAGCGCCACATCTGCGGGCGCATGCGGTCTTCCTCGGTGGGGGGGGTGATGTTGTGAACTTTGTAGCCCCGGGGATCAAAGGGCTTGATAATCCGGCTCAACACCGATCCCTTGCCAGCGGCGTCCCAACCCTCGAATACGACCATAACGGGAATACCTGCATCGCGAAGTTCTCGTTGCAACCGGGCAAGTCGCTGATCGAGTTCCTCCATGCGTTCCCGATAAGTTTCTTTTTTTAAACGGGCATCAAGGTCCACTTGATCCAGCATCGCAATCGCCCTCCGCGGTGTCGTCCACCGCTTGAGTCTAGCCCGCAGGCCGGCGTGACGCAAACAATTTGTGCCGCTGCGGCAACGATTGCTACGATAGCCGAGATTCTTTAGCGACGGAGGGGACGCCCATGAAAGCCGGAATCGTCGGGTACGCCCGTTCAGGAAAGACGACCATCTTCAATGCGCTGACCGGAGCGCAGGCCGCCGTGGGCGCCTATGGCAGCCGGGAAGCCAACGTCGCCGTGATCAAAGTGCCTGATGATCGCGTGGAGCGGCTGACGGAAATTTACCACCCCAAGAAAACCACACATGCCGAATTTGAGTTTGTGGACATCGGGCCGAACGAAGAGGCGGGCGAGCAGAAGGCGCTGGACAGCGCGGCACTGACCGCGCTGAAAAACACCCATGCGCTGGTGCATGTGGTGCGGGCTTTCGACAACGCATCGGTGATGCATCCCCTGGGGGACGTGGACCCCGTGCGCGACGCGGCGGCCATGGAGGATGAACTCAAATTATGCGACCTTATCATTATCGAACGCAGAATTGAACGCATGGAGAAAGAGCATCGCAAGGACACGGAATACGAGTTGCTGTGTCGCTGCCGCGACCACATCGAATCCGGACAGGCCCTGCGAACCCTCCCGTTGTCCCATCAGGAAGAAATCCTGCTTGCCGGGTACTCGTTCCTGTCGCAGAAGCCGCTGATGTTGCTGGGCAATTACGGCGAGGAATCCATCGGCAAGGATGATCCTTCCGGGTTGGCGACATTCGCCCGCGAAAACAACCTGACTCTGATTGAATTCTGCGGCGCGATGGAGATGGACATCGCGCAACTGTCGGAAGAAGAACGCCAGGAATTCCGCGAGCAACTGGGACTGGGGGAGGAGTCGCGCCTGCGTTTTATCCAAGCGGCATATGACATGCTCGGACTGATAAGTTTCCTCACCACGGTGTCGCAGGAGGTGCGGGCATGGACCATTCGCAAGAACACCCACGCCGTGGACGCCGCTGGCGTCATCCACACGGACATCCAGCGGGGATTCATCCGCGCAGAAGTGGTGCACTTCCAGGACCTGATGGAGGCTGGGTCTCCGGCAAAAGCGAAGGAATTGGGCAAAATGCGGCTGGAAGGCAAGGAATACATCGTACAGGATGGCGATGTCATTCAGTTTCGTTTCAATGTGTAGCAGTTGAGAATACAAGGAGAGTTCCCATGACACGGAGATCGTTCTTGATGTTGGGTTCGGCCGCGCTATGCGGCATGTCGCTGCATGCCCTGCCCGGCGGACTGCGGCGCGCCCTGGCGGCAGAAGCCGATGACGAACCGTTCCGCATATCACTCGCGGAATGGTCGCTGAACCGGACACTGCGTGCCGGAAAAATGACCAACCTCGACTTTCCCCGTGTGGCGAAACGGGATTTCGACATTGACTGCATCGAGTTCGTTGACCAGTTCTTCGCGGACAAGGCGAAGGACATGGCGTATCTGGGCGAATTGAAACAGCGCGCGGCGGACGAAGGCGTGCGCATGTGGCTGATTATGCTGGACACCAACGGCCCGCTGGGGTCGCCCAATGAACGGCACCGCGATCGCGCTGTGGAAAAGACCCGGGAATGGATTGACGCGGCGGACTATCTCGGTTGTGGTTGTATCCGCGTGAATGCGCGGGGCGCCGACGACCCTGAAGAGTTGCGGCGGTGGATGGCGGACAGTTGCGCGAAACTGGCCGACTATGCGGCGAAGCGCAATATCTGCGTTACGATTGAGAACCACGGCGGGCCGTCCTCTGACCCGGAGTGGCTTGTCTCCGTGATGGAAGCGGTGAACAAGCCCAACTTTGGCACGCTGCCGGACTTCGGCAATTTCCCGCCGGAAATCAACCGCTATGACGCCGTGGAAATGATGATGCCCTGGGCCAAGGCGGTGAGCGCGAAGTCCATGGAATTCACGCCGGAGGGGTTGATCGGTGAAACCGATTTCTTCCGCATGATGCGCATTGTGCGCGACGGCGCCTACACGGGTTATGTGGGAATCGAGTCATGCCCGGACGCCGAGGAGAAGGAAGCCGAAGCCATTCGTATTACCCGCGATTTGCTTCTGCGTATCCGCGAAGAGCAGAAGCGCTGTATGCCGGTCTTCAACGGTCGCGACCTCAGTGGATGGGTGGTGGTTGCGGGCGGCGAGTGGACGGTGGAAGACGGCGTATTGATTGGGGGCAACGGCCGGGACTGGACGGTGGACCCGGAAGTGACGGGGTCTTGGCTGCGCACCGAAAAGGAATACGCGGATTTTCGCCTCGAATTGCAGTACGCAATCAGCGAGCGCGGCAACAGCGGCATCTTTTTCCGGTCTGCTGCGGAAAAGAACCCCGCATTCACCGGGTATGAAATGCAAATCTATGACGCCCCAGGAACACCGCCCTCCAAACAGGGACCGACTTCAATCTATGATCTGGTCGCACCGGAGAAGAATCTCGTTCGTCCGGCCGGGCAATGGAATACGGTGACCGTTATCGCCAAGGGGCCGGAAATTATCTTTGAGATGAACGGCGAACAGGTGCTGCGCACCGAGCAAACCCGCTCCATGAAGGGCTATGTCGGCCTGCAAAACCATGACGAACGGTCCGTGGTCCGCTTCCGCAATATCCGGATTGAAGAGATGTGACCGTCACAGGCCGTATTCTTCAGGAATGAACTTGCCGGGATACATTGCGGCGTAGTAATCCGTCATGCCATCGCCAAGCGCAGCAAAGTGATCCAAGTCCGCCTTGAATTTATCCAGAAACGGCGCTTCGCGTGGCGCAATCGTCAACGCGCCGGCTTGAACCGCCTCTTCGATGATCGCCACGGCTTCCCGGGCGGCGTTCGCTGCGCGCTCCGCATAGTCGGTCGAGGAAACGATAGCCCGGGCAATGCGGATGGCGGATTCCGGGGTCAGCACGAGCGCCTCGGCGCTGTCGCGCGCATCGGAATCGGCAAGCAGCCGCTGCAACACCTGCGCATGTCCCGTGCGCAGGGCTTCGTTCATCAGTTTGCAGTCGTACCAGAGTTCTTCCAGGCTGACCGCCGGCGTGAATCCGCCAAACAACTGCGCATAGGGTGTGGATTCGTTGCTCCACAAATCGCAGCAGCACATGGCCACGTTGCCGATGTGGCTGGAGTGGGCGCAGGCCGCCGATTTGCCTTCCATGGCAATGGGAATGCCGGCGATGGCCTTGAGCACCGGACCTTCATAGGCGCAGTCCTTGTCCGGACCCCGCGCACCGCATTCAACGGCGACCAGCGAACGCGCCGCGCCCGCGGCGCGCACCACCGCCGCCAGCACTTTCGGCACCATGCGCTGCCGCGCAAGTTGCATCGCGGTATTGGCGAAGCCGCAGGCCGCGTCACCCCCCGCCACCTTGCCGTGTTTCTTCGCAATCTCAACGATGCGGCTCCACAGGAATTCCATGTCGTTGGAACCCAGCCGGCCGAGCGCGAAAGTCGCTCCGCCGATGTCACACATCAGCAGGGCCTCGTCCGACACCTCCTTGCCGCCCGTGCTCTCAATCGAAAGGATGTCCGCATGGGGTGCGCACCGTTCAAAAGACTCCAAAACGAGCGCCGTTTCCTCGCTGCTGCGGTTGCGGGGTGGGCGGGTGCGGTCTCGAATGTCCGCAATGGTCGCGCGCAACGCCGTATGAACGCCCTGCGCCTTGTATTCCTCGATAACTTCCCGCGTATCCCGGATAATCGCCTCACCCCACGCCGGGTTCAGGGTCATTTCAAACACCAGTTCAATCTCGATGACACACCGGGGGATTTCCAGTTCCACCGCCCGTTGCAACGCGCCGGCCGCCATCTGGCGATAGGTATTGCGAACCTGGTCCAATCTCGCCGCGCTCACCTCAGCGCCATGGGGCAGCGTGTAGTTCAGTTCGGGAAGGGTTTCGCCTCCACCCGCCACAATTTCCGGGGTGATTTGTACCGGATATGGCGCATGGCCAAAGATCAGGTCATCCGGACTTTCAATTGTCAGCGAAGTGAATCGCTTTGTCATAATTTCTTCCTCGTACCGCTTGGCTTCGGGCGTAATCGCGCCTTCTTCTTGTTATTCCGCTGCTCCGAGGGGAAGTGCTGCGCAGGTGCAACGGGAGCATCGAACGTGGCGAGACCCTCGGAAGCGGATTCATAGCGATCAACAATGTCCTGAAGGGTTGTATTCGCCAACCGGGGGATCACCGTACGCCGCACATCCCGCCATAGGTCATGCAACGGACAGGTTTTTTCGTAGCCGCAACGCGGATGGCACTCCGCGCACGATTCGCACAGAAATTTTTTCTTGTCCGCCGCGCGAAGCACCTTTTCACAACCCACCCCCAGCGGACACCTTCCGAACTGTTCAGGGCCGTCCATGG
>CAZLII010000388.1:0-4952 GCA_964559065.1 uncultured Nitrospirales bacterium
GCGCTATCTCCATCAGGAGGCGCTTGTGGGCGCGCGCGAGGCGATTGTCGCGGTGGACCGGGAATTCGAGCAGTGCTTCGGGCGCCGCTGGGGCGGCATGGTCTGGGGCTACCGCGACGAGGATGCCGATGTATGCCTGCTGGCGGCGGGCAGCCTGACCATGGAGGCTTCCACCGCGGTGGACATGCTCCGCGCGGAGGGCATCGCGGCGGGCGTGGTCGGCGTGCGCGCATACCGCCCCTTCCCCGTCGAAGAACTCATCGCCGCCCTGAAAAAGGCGCGGCTGGCCGTGGTCTTCGACAAGAGCCTCAGTTACGGCTACGAAGGCCCCATCTGCGCGGACCTGAAAGCGGCGCTGTTCCAGTCCGAGGCCGCGCCGGCGGTCTTCGGCTGCATTGCGGGGCTGGGCGGACGCGACGTGAAGGCGCGGCAATTGGCCGACGCGGTCCGCAATGCCCTGAAACAATACGACAACGGTCAACGCACCGCGCCCCCGGCGTGGATTGATTGCAGGATTTGACGATTATGGCGACACGAATTCTTGATTTGCCCGCCGAAGAATACATGCTCCCCGGCAACCGCGCCTGCGCAGGATGCGGACTGGGCATCGGACTGAGACACATTCTCAAGGCGTTTGACGGCAAGTGCATCATGGCCGTGCCGGCGAGTTGCCTGACCGTGCTGGGCGGCATGTATCCCAGTTCCTCGGTGCTTGTACCGTGGATGAATGTCGTGTTTCCCAGCACGGCGGCGGCGGCGTCCGGCCTCGTCGCCGGGCTGAAGGCGACCGGGCGCGAGGACATCCCGGTGCTGGCCATGGCGGGCGACGGCGGCACCGCGGACATCGGCATCCAGGCGCTGAGCGGCGCGGCCGAACGCAACACGAATTTCATTTACATCTGTTACGACAATGAAGCCTACATGAACACCGGGACCCAGCGGTCGGGGTTGACGCCGTTGGGCGTGCGCACCACCACGACGCCAATCCAAGGGAAACAACAGCCCCCCAAAGACATGCCGCGCATCCTGGAAGCGCATGGCGTGCCCTACATCGCCATGACGTGCCCGTCGTTCCCCACTGATCTTTATGATAAAGTAAAAAAAGCGATCGGCATGCGCGGCACAAGATACCTGCACATGGCGACGCCGTGTCCGGCGGGCTGGCAATACAATCCCAAAGACACCGTGGAAATAGGCCGACTCGCCGTGGAAACCGGCAGCGTCGTCCTGTTTGAAATAGAAAACGGCATGTTTCGGCTGACAAGCCGGAGCAAGAAACTGGCCGAACAGGGCGAACTGATGCCGGTCCGCGAATATATGGAACGCCAGGGACGTTACAAGAACCTGGATGAGGCAACCATTGCGGCCGTGCAGGAATGGATTGATCGCCGCTGGGAGGATTACGTCCGCCGCGACGCCGAATCCGCCCAATCCTGATCCGAAATGGTATAATCCCATTGGAACATGGGATGAATGGCCGTTTTCCCGGAGTTGTGTGATGTGCCTTCGAGTATTCATGCTGCTCGTCGCGCTGGCGTGCGCGGCGGGCGCAGTTCTGGCTGACGCCATCGTGGTGGATGGCGTGGCGTACAAGAATGTCTATATCCGGGAGAGCGACTCGCGATACTATATCCAATTGCCCCGGGAAGGGCGGTCTTTCAGCGTTTCCAAGGACCGCGTTGCGCCATCGGACGTGTTCATTAATCCGGACCGGGATGCCCGCGAGGCCCTGCTCCGGGAATGGAAAGAAAACCGCGACAAGCGCCGCGCGGCGCAACCCCCGCCGCCGGACCCGAAAAAGGACCCCCGGCGTTATCTGCGCCTGGATGCCCGGCCCACGCCGCCGGAACCGACGTTGCGGTCGCCCGCCCCTGTTGCGCCGCAGACGATGTCCCCGCTGATTCCCATGGAAGCGGCGGGGGCGGCAGTCCCCAGACCGCAGAACGACGGCGTCTTGGCAGCACCGAGGCAGCCGCCCGGCCCCCGTGCGCCGTCAGTCTTCCCTGCTGCGCCCATCCAGCAACTGCCCGCGCAGCCGACATCCCAGTATTCGCCAATGCTCCGCCCCCAAGAACCTACGGAAGACCGGGGCATCCGTGAGCGGATGCAGGGCGTGGACGAGGAAGGCGTGCCCAAACTGGTGCTGAAAGGTTCGCAGGAAAAGGACCCGGCGCGGGAACGATACATATTGGAGCGCACCTTGGAGGAACGCGCCCGCATCGCCGAGGAACAGCGCCATCAGGAAATGGCGTATACGCAATTCCTGTGGGGTCAATACGCGGCAGCCAACCCTATGCTCGCAGACCCCTTCGGTTTCCACCCGCCCGATGCGCCATGGGGCGAACAGGACAGGCCGCCCTTGCAATCCTATGGCAGTTATCCCCAACAGCAGCCCATGACCCAGCAGCAACAGCCCCAGGCGTCATGGCCCACAACGCCCCAACCGCAAGCCTACGGCCAACAGGCACCCCCTGAAACGACGCCCGGCGCAACGCCTTCGTCACAGCAACCGCAAGCCTACGGCCAGCAGCCCTACCCGGAAACCTCGCCCGGCGCGACGTCATCGCCCCAAGAGTCCCAAGCCTATGGCCAACAGCCCCACCCCGAAACCACGCCCGGCGCGCCGACTGCGCCGTTACAGGCTTCAACCCCGCAAACCCCGTCCGGCGTCCCCCAGCCACTCGCGCCCCAACCCAGTCCCGCCCCCGCGACACCCTGACAAGACACAAAGAAAGCAAGTCCCTTGTACGGCATCCAGCAATCGCACTTACTCTCTCTTTGAGCGCGAAATCGGGAGATTTATTGGTCCTATTGGTCTTATAGGTCTTATAACGCCCAACGCCCTGCGTTTCTCGTCACGTTTCCTTTTCCCATTGGGCGGCCCATTCGGGGCGGAGCCGCGCCTGGATTTCCCAGGCGTCAAGCAGGGCGAGGGCGGCCATGCTTTCCACAACAGGCACGGCGCGGGGCACGATGCAGGGATCGTGGCGGCCATGGACTTCGATGGCGGCGTTGTTGCCGTGGATGTCCAGGGTCCGCTGTTCCTTTGCGATGGACGAGGTGGGCTTCACCACGAGGCGCAGCACAATCAGCGCGCCCGTGCTGATGCCGCCGAGGATGCCTCCCGCGTGGTTGCTGAGAAAATCGCCATCGGCCATATTGTCATTGGCTTCACTGCCGCGCAGGCGCGCGAGGCGGAACCCGCCGCCGACTTCCACGCCCTTCACCGCGCCGATGGTCATGATGGCGGCGCAGAGGCGGGCGTCGAGTTTGGCGAAGACCGGGTCGCCGAGGCCGGACGGCACACCGAGGATGTCGAGTTGGATGACGCCGCCGACGGAATCGCGGTCTTTGCGCGCGGCGAGAATGGCCTCGGTCATTTTTTCCGCGGCGACGGGGTCCGCGCAACGGACCGCGTTCCGCTCGATCACGTCATAGTCGCAAGTCTGCGCGGCGATGCCGGCGATCTCGACGGCATGCGCGACAATGCGCACGCCGCGGGCGGCGAGGATTTCACGGGCAATCGCCCCGCAGGCGACGCGGCACGCAGTCTCCCGGCCGGAGGAACGCCCGCCGCCCCGGTGATCGCGGACGCCGTATTTCCTGTAAAAGGTCCAATCGGCGTGGCCGGGCCGGAACAAATCCTTGATCGCGTCGTAATTGTGCGATTTCTGGTCTTCGTTGTAAATCACCATGGCAATCGGCGCGCCGGTCGTCTTGCCCTCGAAGACCCCGGAGAGGATATGGACCGTGTCCGATTCCTTGCGGCGGGTGACCACGGCGCTCTGGCCGGGCCGGCGGCGATCGAGTTCCCGCTGGATGATTTCCCCGGAAATGGGGATGCCGGGGCGGACGCCGTCGAATACCGCGCCGATAGCCGGGCCGTGGCTTTCGCCGAAGGTGGTAACGCGGATGAGTTCGCCGAAGGTGTTGGCGGCGCGGCTGTGGATGGCGAGTTCCTGGGCGAGCCGGTCGGCGACCATGGCCGCGAGTTCCTCCGGGCTGCCCTGGGTGGTGTCAATGAGGATGTCGGCGTAGGGCCGGAGGATATCCTCCTGCACGGCGAGCCGCTCCTCGTATTTGATGGGTCCGTCGGGGCCGCTGAGCCACGGCGGGATGCCCTGCTGGATGGCGCGCTGCCAGAGCACATCGGGCTTGCCCACCATATAGACCAGCAGCGCCCCGGCGCGCAGGCTCCGCCGCGCGATGGGGTCGAGCATGAGCGAGCCGCCGGTGATGATGAGGTGCCAGTCGCGCCGCGCTGCTTCCACGGCGACCTGCCGTTCCAGGTCGCGGAAGAACTGCTCGCCGTGCTCAGCGTAGATTTCGCGGCAACTCAGCCGGTGGCCGTCCCGCTGCGCGTGCAGTTCCTCCACCATCGCGTCGGTCTCGACGGTGGGCATGCCGGTCATTTCGGAGAGAATGCGTCCGACGGACGATTTCCCCGCGCCCTTGGGTCCCATGATGACGATATTCACGTATGTCCTTGCCTCCAGGAAAAATACGCCGGAATCGGCGGAAGACTTGGATCATAACACGAATGCCTGCCGCATTTTACCCCCACGCACACGAATTCGCGACTTTTTGATAATGTCACACTGCAAACTCATTACTTGAGAGTACCAAGTTCTTCATCCCAGGAACACCACATCGTTACCGATTCTCTCCTTTTCACAAACTTTTCTTTATAAAACCCCAACAGCATGTCATTGCTTAGCAATCCGCTTGAGTCATCGTGAAATGCCCGGGGTACCGGTCTGTCTGAAGCGCCAACGGCGCACCATTCCTTAGCCCAGCCCAGCGGGCTGGGATAGGGTTAATCTGGTCCATGCGCCCCAACGGGGCGCGATACCTGCTGTCGCGGCCTTCATACCGCCAAATATGCGCAACCTCTCCCTGAGAATTTCTGACACGTCATTGGTCCTTGTTCCAAGGTGTCCCGTTTTGTTCCC
>CAZLII010000389.1:0-4945 GCA_964559065.1 uncultured Nitrospirales bacterium
ACCAGAAGAGGGAAAATATTCATGATCGCATGCCGCCGCGAATGAGCGCGCGCGCCATCGCAGCGCATGTCTATGAGGGCGTGAAAATCGCCCGAAGATACCACCTTCCCAAACCCATTATTGACGGCATCCTCGAACATCATGGCACCTGTAAAATCGGCTTTTTCTACCAGCAGGCGCTGGAACAGCGAAAACACGGAGACGTCCGGGAAGAGGATTACCGCTATCCGGGACCCAAGCCCCAGCGCCCGGAAACCGCCATTTTGATGATATGTGATGCCGCGGAATCCGGGGTCCGCTCCATCAAGAATCCCAACGTGGAGCGGGTGCGGGAATTTGTTGACAAAATCATCGCCGCCCGCTCGGCTGACCGGCAGTTCGACGAATGCCACCTCACCTTGAAACAACTTGATGACATCGCGGAAGTGGTGTCCAACAGAATCATGTCCAACCTGCACACCCGCCTGGCCTATCCGGAGCCGAAACCGGAACCGGAGAAAAAGACCGACAATGTCATTGTCATGTCCGGCGGGACGGAATAGGGAGGAAGGGGAATGGTTCATCTGGATGTCCGCAATGAATCCGTGCGGCGGGGACTGTGGCGGCGCGATGCGTTGCAGCGCCTGGCGGAGCGCATCTGCGCGGGCGAGGGTGTTTGCGAGGATGTCGAATTAAGCCTTCTATTCTGCGATGATCCCTTCATCACGGAACTCAACCACCAGTACCGCAACAAACCGCATGCGACCGATGTGCTGGCCTTTCAGCAGCCGGGAAAAACCTGCCATGGAGTCCGCGTTCTCGGGGATATTGTGATCTCCTTGGAATCAGTTGAGCGTTTCTGCGGCGGTGACCGCGCCGCCATGCGGCAGGAAATCCGCCTCTTGTTCAGTCATGGCCTGCTGCACCTGCTCGGCGTAACGCATGGAGATGCGGCGGCAGCGCGGCGCATGAAGGACAAGCAGGCCCAATATCTGGGGAAGAATCCTGAAGACGTCTGGCATTATCTCAAGACTGCGGCGCGCCGCCAGTAACAAGGGGCGCACCACGTGAACACAAGCACAGCCTTGTCCGGCGACAATGAAGGCCCTGGGCCAAGACGGCGTTTTTTGGGGCGCATTGCGCTGACGATGCTCTGGGTCGGGCTGGCCATCGCCCTGGCAGGGGCCCTGCAAGGCGGTGGAGCGGAATCCGCAGAGGAGGCGCTGTCGCAGGCCGTGGCGCATGCCGATGAAGGCCTTGAGATGCCATTGGACTCTCCGTCCGTATGGGCGCTGCTCTTCCCCTTCCACATGTGGTTTGCCACGCTGCTGCTGTTGTTTGCGAGCGCCTTCGCCTCCGGCTCCGAGGTTGCGCTCTTTTCACTCCATCCGGTGCGCCTGCGCGGCATGCGCGAGAGCGAATGGCTGCTGGATCGGCTTGTTGCGCGGCTTATGGAACACCCCGGCGACCTGCTCACCTCCATTCTCATCAGCAATAATATCGTCAATGTGCTCATCGGCGTGGTGCTCGGCGCGCGCGTGGAAGAACTTTTCGAGACAGTTTTCGCCGGCGCCATGTCCGACCTGATCGCATATGTGCTGGCCGTGGTCCTCTGCACCGCCATTCTGGTGATTTTCGGCGAGATCATTCCAAAAATGATCGTGGTGTATAACGGCGAAGCATTCGCGCGCTTCGCCGCGCCGCCCCTGATTCTGATTGACCGCGCACTGCTTCCATTGCGTCGGGCCATTCTTTTGCTGGTCCGCTTCATCTTTCGGGTCACCCGTTTCAGCGAGGTGCGCTCCGCCCCGTTCATGACCGATGAGGAATTCAAGTCGGTGCTCTCCGACGGAGAAGCCACGGGGGTGATACAGGAGGATGAGCGGAACATGATTCAGGGCATCTTGGAATTCAGCGATGCCATGATCCGCGAAATCCTCGTGCCGCGCCCGGAGATGGTCGCGCTCAAGGCCAATGCCAGCGTCGCCGAAGCGCTCGAAGTCGTGCGCGAGCACGAATATTCCCGCATCCCCATCTATCAGGACGATCTCGATCACATCGCGGGCGTGTTGATCGCCAAGGACTTGCTGCCGGTCGCCGTATCCGGCCGCACCGACCAGCCCATCCGCCCGCTCGTCCGAAAAGCGCATTTCGTGCCCGAAACCATGAAAGTCGCCGATTTCGTCCGCCACGCCCAGCGCCTGCGCACGCACCTGGCCATCGTGGTGGATGAGTACGGCGGTACGCGCGGACTGGTCACCCTGCAAGATGCCATTCGCGAAGTGGTGGGCGACATCGGCGAGGAGGACGACCTGGATCAACTGCTGTGTGAGCCGGCGGGTATCGGATGCTTCCGCGTGGATGGGCGCTTCCCACTGGATGAACTCGAACAGATCGTCGGCGTGCCGCTCAAGGATGAAGAACACAGCACCCTGGCCGGATTCCTCATGGACGCCATTGACCACATGCCTGAACCGGGTGAGGAAATTGAGCACGACGGCATCTCCTACACAATCGAGGCCGTTGAGGGCAAGCGCATTACCTGTGTGAAGATGCGCCTGCTCGAACCCCCGCCGAAGAAAGAACCTGAATGATCGCCCTTTTTGACATCATACTGATTTTTGTCCTCGCCCTGATCTTCAGCGCGGTCTTTTCCGGCTTTGAAACCGCTTTCTATTCCTGCAACCCCATCCGGGTTCGCCATCTCGCCCAGCAAGGCGGCAAAACCAACGCCCGTCGTCTGCAACGCTATCTCGATCGGCCCGAACGCATGATCACCGCCGTCCTCATCGGCAACAACATCGCTCTCCTCGCCGCCACCATTCCCATCACCCGAGAATTGGGCGCCGTCTGGGCCATGATCATCGTCACCCCCGCGGTGCTCCTGTTTGGCGAGATTATCCCGAAGAGCATCTCACGCACGCATCCCACCCGCATCTCGCTCGCGCTGATCTCCCTGATGCACTTCTGTTACCGCTTGCTCTCGCCCGTCGCCGCGCCGCTCGCGTGGATATCCAAGAAATTCCTCGCGCCCCGCGTGGACGACGAACCTAGCATCCGGGGCATCATGCGCTCCCCGGAAGACATGCGCGTGCTCGTGGACGAAAGCGCCGACCGCGGCGCCATCGAACATGAAGAAAAAGAAATGATCCATTCCGTCATGGACCTGCAGCGCCGCTTCGTCAAGGAGATCATGATCCCCCGCGTGGACATCCACGCCCTCCCCGACACCGCCTCCCGAAAAGAACTCATCGCCCACTTCATGGAAAGCGGATACACCCGCATCCCCATCTACAAAGATACCATTGACAACATCATCGGCGTCGTCAACGCATTTGACATCCTCAAGGACACCGCCCCCGAACAGGACGACATTCAGCGGTTCATCAAAGACGTCCTGTACGTGCACGACACCATGAAACTCGACGATGTGCTCAAGGCCATGCGTGACGCCAAGCAGTCCATGGCCATTGTCACCGACGAATACGGCGGCACCGACGGTCTCGTCACCATCGAAGACATCCTCGAAGAAATCTTCGGCGAAATCCACGACGAATACGACGACGAAGAACCGCTCGTGCGCAAGGTCGGCGAGCATGACTTCGTCATTCAGGCGCGCACCCCTCTCGACACCGTCTTTGATCAAACCGGCATCAAGATTGACGACGAGGAAGTCGAAACCTTCGGTGGCTGGATCATGCACGCCATGGGCCGCATCCCCCAGAAAGGAGAGGTCATCGCCCTTGACCCCTACCGCCTTACCATCCTCGACGGCGGCCCCAGTTACCTCTCCCTCATCCGCCTCGAAATCCTTGCCCACGTCGAACAAGCCACCCCAATATCCCCCGAACAAGATTCGCAATAGGGGAGACCACGCGGGAGCCTTCTCCTTGCATCGCGCATGTCTGCCCGGTAGTATTGTCGGCAAGGCGTCCGATGACGCATGGGTGTCATGCCTCGGCGGCTTTTGCGTCGTTCTTTCTGTGTCGGGATGTCGGCCGGAAATCCCATGAATGAATAGCCGGGCGGAATCCTGTGTTTCAGTATTGGGCGTGCGGCTTGTTTTCCTGTGCTGTCGCTGAAGATCAAATGCAGGCAGCCCAATAGGACAAAGAAGGCAGAACTGCAGTAATGTTTGCGCGTGGTTGGACAAAATGGAGCAGATTTGCGGAGTTGATCGTCGGCGCGGTGTTCCTCGTCGGGGCTGCACTCAAGGCATACGGCGTCAACACGTTTGCCGTGCAGATCTACGCCTACGGCGTGATCGAAAACAAGGCGCTGTTGTCTTACGCCGCCTTGGGAACGCTCTTCGTCGAGACGGCCATCGGTATGGCGCTTATCCTGGGGCTGCGCCTGCGACACGTCACCCATGCCGCTTTGCAAGGGGTGCTGGTCGTTTTCACACTGCTTATTATCTATGGATGGGTGTTTTTTGATATTGAGGATTGCGGCTGTTTCGGGCCGTTGGAGATGAGTCCGGGCATTTCCATCGCGAAAAACATCGTGCTTATGCTTCTGGGCGGACTGGGATGGTTTGCCGCGTGGAAGAATTCCGGGCGGGACCGCCCATCCGTCATCTATGTTAAGTCTTTCCTATGCGGTCTGAGCGCCGTCGCGATTGCGGCCTATGCATTCTCCTTGCTCGACAGGGATATTCCACTGAACAATGGGCGGGAAACCGCGCTGTTCTCACAATTCATCGTCGAAACGGAAGAGGGCATCTTTGATCTCGGAAACGGCGAGTATCTCATCGTCGTCCTCAGCCTGGCCTGCGATGAGTGCGTCCGCGAGGTGCCTGTCCTGAACCAGTTGCTGGTGCATCCCGACCTGCCGCCCATGATCGCGCTTTGCCTGGAAGAGGAGGAAGGCGGTTTGGAACGGTTCCGGCTGGAAACCAATGCCCAGTTTCCTTTGTATTCGCTGGGCAACCGCCCCCTGTTGTACTTTTCGCTCATCTGCAAGGACA